>JBJTGO010000298.1:0-4828 GCA_046093985.1 Actinomycetota bacterium | reverse complement strand
ATATATCTGGGGCGATGAGGGACCGAATTCATTTGATTGCTCTGGACTCGTTTATGCCGCTTATCGCGCTGCAGGTTTAGGTTGGCCGAATTGGGATCGCCTTAACTCATCGCTCTATTTCTCTTATACAAAACACGTTCCCATCAAGGATCTTGTGCCCGGAGATCTTCTCTTCTATTCCTATAAGGGAACTGTGAACACCATCCACCACATCTCGATCTATGCCGGAGATGGAATGGTCTGGGAAGCGCGCTCACGTGAGAAGGGTCTTCGCTATTCGAGTATCTACTCGATGCCAGGTCTGATGCCTTATGGAGGCCGGGTCTAACCTTCGGGTGTGGCTGAAGAATCTAAAGCTTTCTCTGAAGTAAGAGGCGCGGTGCGAAGCGCCCTTGAACATCTTCAGCCTGGCTCGAAGATCGGGATCGCTGTCTCAGGTGGCGCCGATTCCATGGCCCTGGCTGCTGCGACGAAGATGGAATCAGCAGAAGGTGCACATCAACTAACCGCCCTTATCGTCGACCATAGATTGCAAGCGGGAAGTGGTCAGATCGCTCTCAATGCAAAGAGTGCGCTTCAAGGATTAGGTATCGATCAGGTGATCATCCTTGAAGTCGATGTCGAGATCACCGATGGTCTAGAGAGTTCCGCACGGCGCGCTCGCTATGGCGCGTTGGAGAAGTGCGCGAAGGAAAATTCACTCGACTTCATTCTCTTAGGTCACACCAAGAACGATCAGGCAGAGGGTGTACTCCTTGGTTTGGCGCGAGGATCCGGAACGAGATCACTCTCTGGGATGTCATGTCATAAAGGTATATTCCTTCGTCCACTTCTTCATATCGAACGAGCGACGACGATGCAGTGCTGTTCTGACCTCGGCATCGCTTATTGGCAAGATCCCCATAACGAAGATGATCGATTCACTCGCGTGCGCGTTCGCAAACTTCTTGTCGAGATGGAGCGAGAGATCGGTCCTGGAATCGTCGAAGCGCTGGCACGTTCTGCGGATCTCCTTCGAGATGATGCTGATGCCCTTGATGCGATTGCGAAGGAGTTCTTCGACACTATCGACCCAGGGGATATCGATGTCGCATCCCTGGCACGCCTGCCTCGCGCAGTGAGATCTCGGGTCTTGCGGATGGCGATCTATGCCGCTGGGGCGCCAGCGGGGTCACTGAGCGCAGATCACATCGCCCCGATTGAGGCCCTTGTGAGTGATTGGCACGGTCAAGGCCCCTCATCGCTTCCCGGTGGTGTGAAGGTGGAGCGAAAATCGGGCAGACTTTCGCTCTTCCAGCGGGGTCAGTAAATCCCTCGCGCGTCACCAGGAGGAGTTCCTTGGATCTCGAGTCAGTGAAATCAGA
This sequence comes from Actinomycetota bacterium, assembly GCA_046093985.1. Lineage (GTDB taxonomy): Bacteria > Actinomycetota > Actinomycetes > Nanopelagicales > Nanopelagicaceae > SYAN01. The sequence continues at coordinate 3,464 of JBJTGO010000298.1, read as the reverse complement.
GATCGATCGTGTCGTCATCACGGAAGCGGATCTCCAACGCCGTCTCCAAGAGTTAGCCGACCAAGTCACCAAGGATTATCAAGGTCGAGACCTCCTCATGATCGGAGTCTTGAAAGGCGCAGCGATCGCTATGGCAGACCTTGCACGGATGATCAATCGCCATGTTGAGATGGATTGGATGGCTGTCTCCTCTTATGGTGCCGGAACCAAGTCGAGCGGTGTGGTGCGAATCCTCAAAGACCTTGATCAAGATGTAACCGGGCGCGAGATTCTCATCGTCGAAGACATCCTCGACACCGGATTGACCCTCTCCTGGCTCAAGGCCAATCTTCAATCTCGCGGTGCGAAGAACGTAGAGATCCTCACCGTCTTACGTAAACCAGAGGCCACCAAGGTCGATATCACCGCGAAGTACATCGGCTTCGATATCCCCAATGAGTTCGTCGTCGGATATGGCTTGGATTTCAATGAGCGATATCGAAATCTTCCCTTCATCGCAGTCCTCGCCAAACACATGTACTCCTAAGGTCGCAGCCATCAGATGAGTGAGAAGAAGAACGCCACATCAAAGAAGGCACCGAAATCCGTCAAGCCTGAGAAGAAGTCTGGCAAGCGGTCCGGTTCGCTTCCAGTTCCGGCTCGGGCACGTTCCTTCCTTCGCCGTCCCCTCTTCTGGATCATCCTTGGAATCTTCGTCGTCTCGATTGTCGGCAGAGTCTCCTCATCGAATGACGGTTTCACGCGGGTAGAAACCTCTGCTCTTCTCGCTGCAATCTCCAAGAGTGAGGTTGAATCAGCGACGATCGTCGATCGTGATCAATTGATCCGCGCCGTACTCAAGCCAGGTGAAGCAATCGATGGCGCGACGAAGATCGAAGCCTCATATGTCACTGGTCAAGAGCCGCTGATCGTCGAACTCCTCACCAGCAATCCGCCACCGAAGCCATGGGATGTCGAGGTCCCATCACAGAACCTCTTCGTCACATTCCTCTTCTCGCTATTGCCCTTCTTACTCATCGCATTCCTTCTCTTTTTCTTACTCTCACAAGCACAAGGCGGATCTCGCGTCTTCTCCTTCGGTCGCTCGCGCGCACGACTTCAATCACCTGACTCACCGAAGACGACATTCGCTGATGTCGCGGGCGCTGATGAGGCGGTTGCCGAGTTGAAGGAGATCAAGGACTTCCTCGCAGATCCGAAGAAGTATCAAGAGATCGGCGCGAAGATTCCTAAAGGTGTCCTTCTCTATGGCCCGCCAGGAACCGGAAAGACGCTCCTTGCTCGCGCTGTTGCCGGTGAGGCGAAAGTTCCTTTCTATTCCATCTCCGGATCTGACTTCGTGGAGATGTTCGTCGGAGTCGGTGCTGCGAGAGTTCGCGATCTCTTCAATCAGGCGAAAGAACATGCACCGGCGATCATCTTCGTCGATGAGATCGATGCAGTCGGTCGTCATCGTGGCGCAGGTATGGGCGGCGGACATGATGAGAGGGAGCAGACCCTCAATCAACTACTCGTAGAGATGGATGGCTTCGAAGCAAACGGTGGTGTCGTCTTGATCGCTGCGACCAATCGTCCGGACATCCTCGATCCAGCACTTCTTCGCCCCGGTCGATTCGATCGTCAGATCGCGATCGAGCGCCCTGATCTCAAAGGACGCGAAGCGATCCTCAATGTCCACGCTAAAGGAAAACCACTAGGTGAGGATGTCGATCTCAAGTCCTTTGCGCGACGAACACCTGGATTCACTGGTGCAGACCTTGCCAATGTCCTCAATGAGGCAGCGCTTCTCAGCGCTCGAAACAATGTCAAAGTGATCGATAACGCTGCAGTCGATGAGGCGATCGATCGAGTGATGGCAGGGCCGCAACGTAAGAGTCGATTGATGAGCGATGAGGAACGGCGAGTCACTGCGTATCACGAAGGTGGCCATGCGCTCGTTGCACATGCACTTCCTCATACTGATCCGGTACATAAGATCACGATCTTGCCGCGCGGACATGCTCTTGGTTACACCATGGTCCTTCCTGAAGAGGATAAGTACTCAGTCACCAGGAATCAGATGCTCGATCAACTCGCGTACACGATGGGTGGAAGAGCCGCAGAGGAACTCGTCTTCCATGATCCGACCACAGGAGCTGCGAACGACATAGAGAAGGCGACGACTCTCGCTCGCGCGATGGTCACGCAATATGGGATGACCGAGAAACTTGGTGCGATCAAATTAGGAACGAGTGATGCAGCGCCATTCTTGGGTCGTGATTACGGTCATCAGCGTGACTACTCAGAAAGCATCGCAGGGGCCGTCGATCAAGAGATACGTACTCTCATTGAGAACGCTCACCAAGAAGCCTTCGATATCTTGGTGGAGAATCGAGCGATCCTCGATCGACTTGTGATCGAACTCCTCGAGAAGGAGACGCTTGGCAAGGATGAGATCGCGAGGATCTTCTCTGATGTGAACGGTCCGAAGCCACGGGGCGCTTGGACTGGATCAAGTGCGCGAAAGCCATCATCCCTTCCGCCAGTTGCCATCCCTGCGCGAACCAATGGCGTAGAGGAACCCGCTACCGAAGAAGAGAAACCGAAGAGTCGCGCTAAGAAGTCAGCCCCAAAGGAAAAGTGATCGGATGAGCGAGATCAATCCCGTCTCGATGGATCCCAAGGACGGGCGAGCAGAGGGCGAATTTGATTTCGATCGCGCAGAGCGGGCGGTCAAGGAGCTTCTTCTTGCGCTTGGCGAAGATATCGATCGAGATGGACTTCGCGATACGCCACGGCGTGTAGCGAAAGCGCTCTCGGAGAACTTCGCAGGTCTCTACCAAGATCCGCGTGAGATCTTGCAGGTCACTTTTGATGCTGGACATCGTGAACTCGTCATCGTCCGAGATATCGAGGTCTACTCACATTGCGAGCATCACCTCACTCCCTTCCATGGCGTTGCACATATCGGTTATATCCCAGGAGATAGCGGTCGGATCACAGGGTTATCGAAACTCGCTCGTCTCGTCGACCTCTTCGCAAAACGACCACAAGTGCAAGAGCGGTTGACCACACAGGTCGCGGATTCATTGATGGAGATCCTCGGGGCTGCAGGTGCAATCGTGATCTTGGAGTGTGAGCATCTCTGTATGTCGATGCGCGGGGTGCGAAAACCAGAGGCGCGGACGGTGACAAGCGCAGTTCGTGGCATCCTCCATAACCCGGCGACCAGAGCCGAGGCGATGTCACTGATCCACTCGCGTGATCGGAGATAGATGACCACGCTGGTGATGGGGATCCTCAATGTCACACCAGATTCCTTCGCAGATGGCGGAAAGCATCTCTCCCTCTCTAGCGCCATCAAACGTGGCGAGGAGATGATCGCCGAAGGCGTCGACATCATCGACGTAGGTGGCGAGAGCACACGACCTGGCGCAGCGCGCGTCGATGAGGATGAAGAGTTACGGCGCGTGATCCCAGTGATC
>JBJTGO010000297.1:0-1637 GCA_046093985.1 Actinomycetota bacterium | reverse complement strand
CTCCACAGGTTTCGACCAGTAAGACTCCAAAGTTGGCAGCAATCACCTGTGTCAAAGGAAAGATCAAGAAGAAGTCTTCGTCAGGAAAGTGTCCGAAGGGGTTCAAACGCCTTGGCTGATTGACTTCCTTAGCTCTATCGCAGGATCAGCGGAGAACACCATCAGAATAGATGTCGTCTCCTGACTTGAATGCGGGGCTATTGATCACCAGATATTTCCCCTTGCCTGAGAAGCTATAAGTCTCACCACGGGCAACCAAAATGACATCTTCTTTCTTTGCCGCGAAAGTCGATCCCTCTATTGTGAAAGTGAATTCTCCTTCGTAGATGACATAAAGCCTTGAACTTGAATCTGTCCTTAGTTCAAGATGTTCCCCATCGATATCGACCAGAGTGACGCTGATATCAGGGCCATGTACTTTCGAAGTGATGAGTTGCTTGTACCTGATGTGGTTGTCGGGTTCTGGCGACCAGTCGATTTCTTCTTGGGCTACTCGCCCAGATTTGGGATTCATTGGCATATTAGGCACATCCTTTATCGCTGAGATTTGTGACTCTTCGCGAGAAGCTGGAAAAAAATCAAAGGCAGAGCGAGAAGGGCGATGGTTCCCCAGCTTTCAAATCTCACTGAAGAAAAGGCAATCACACCAAGGGTCGCGACCGACTGAATGGCAATAAAGAGGATTGGTAGGGCCAAGATCCAGCCGCTCTTCTTTCCAAGTGGTTCATCGAGGCCACTCAAGGAGTCAAGTGCATCTCGAACCTCGCTTTGAACCCGCGAATTCAAACCGAAGATCTCACCTTCATATGGATTTGAACGCAACTTACCCAGAGAAAGCGCCAACTTCTCTTCATTCTCAGTTGGGAAATCGAGGCCTGATCTTGTAGATATTGCCAGCTGTCTCTGAATGAACCAGAAGATCAGGGTGAGAAGTAGGAGCGAGATACCTGCCCAGATGCTAAGAATTGCGCTGAGGAGGATGATTGAAGAGATCACTATCCACTCAAGGGTCTTTGACTTCATTGAACACTCTCCAACACGAAAGTCGGAGTGAAAGAGTCTGAATCAATTGTGAGGATGCGGTCTGCCAGTTTTCGCAGTTCCTCGTCATCACTTACACAAATGACCATCTCGCCTTCACGGGCAAGGTTCTTGAGTGTCTCATTGATAAGTGTCCGCAGATCTTGATCTTGTAGCGTTGAATCATCTTCTGCCAGGACTATAGGCGCCTCTTTGAGGAGGACACGTGCGAGTGCCAATCGACGCAATAGGACCTGAGTCATCGTCTCCTGATCGACCATGGTCTTAATGCCATCAGGGAGAGAGTCCTCTGAGAGACCTACTTTGGTCAGAATCTCCTTGAATTTCTCTCGATTAGCGCGAGGTTTGATGAGACGGAAGTTCTCTTCGATCGTCCCTGAGATGAAGTGAGGTTTCTTCGGCAACCAAGAGATCATGCTTCGTAGTTGTGAATGGTCGAGTTCTTCGAACCGGAATATGCCCTTACTTGTCTCCAGGAAGAGCCGGCCCTGGTGAGGATGTTGGATTCCGATGAGGGTCTCAAGGAGTGCACTCTTAGCTTTCTTTCCAAGCCCCGTAACGAAGGTCAACTTTCCAGATGAAGCGATTCCCCAAGG
>JBJTGO010000296.1:0-8753 GCA_046093985.1 Actinomycetota bacterium | reverse complement strand
ACGACCACGCAACTGATTATCGATGCGACGAGATTCATGGCGTTCTGTACCTAAGACGTAGAGCCCACCGAGTTCAACCACCTTGTCATGTTCGGTGGAAACCAAAGCCTTCTGCTTTGAGATCTCTTCAGGCCAAGCGCGCTCGTACTCCTCCGCATTGTCGACCGGAGAGATGCCACGTTCTTGAAGTTGGAAATCAGCCATGAACTCGGGGTTGCCGCCGAGCATGATGTCGGTACCGCGACCTGCCATGTTGGTGGCGACGGTCACTGCGCCAAGCTTTCCGGCTCGAGCGATGATCGCTGCTTCGCGAGCATGTTGCTTTGCGTTCAGGACCTCATGTGGGATCCCTTGACGTTTCAATGTCTCTGAGAGCAACTCCGACTTCTCAACGCTCACCGTACCGACTAGGACCGGCTGTCCCTTCTTATGGCGCTCGGCGATATCTTGAGCGACCGCCATGAACTTAGAACGTTCGTTTTTGTAGATCAGATCCGATTGATCAACACGTTGCATCGGCTTATTTGTAGGGATTGGTACCACTCCGAGTTTGTAGATCTGGAGGAATTCCGCCGCCTCAGTCATAGCCGTACCTGTCATACCGCTCAACTTGTTGTAGAGCCTGAAGTAGTTCTGAAGTGTGATGGTGGCCAGTGTCTGGTTCTCGTCCTTGATCGGAACTCGTTCCTTCGCCTCCAACGCCTGATGTAGGCCCTCGTTGTAGCGACGCCCAGCAAGTATACGGCCGGTGTGTTCATCGACGATCAGGAGTTCACCGGATTGGATCACGTAGTCGCGATCGCGCTTGAAGAGCTCCTTCGCTTTGATGGCATTGTTGAGGTAGCCGATCATCGGCGTATTGACTGATTCGTAGAGGTTATCGATCTTCAAGAGTTCCTCTACTCGTGTCACACCCGCATCGACGATACCCACGGTGCGCTTCTTCTCATCCACTTCATAGTGGAGATCTCGCTCGAGACGCGATGCGATGTTCGCGAACTCGACGTACCACTTCGTTGCCTTGTCAGCCGGACCGCTGATGATCAACGGTGTCCTTGCCTCATCGATCAGGATCGAGTCAACCTCATCGACGATCGCGAAGTTATGTTCGCGTTGCACGCAAGTCTCGATCGACCAGGCCATGTTGTCGCGGAGATAGTCGAAACCGAACTCATTATTGGTTCCATAGGTGATGTCACAGTTGTACGCCTCACGACGCTCATCAGGGCTCATCGACGAGAGGATCACGCCGACACGAAGGCCTAAGAATCGATGGATACGACCCATCCACTCGCTATCGCGCTCGGCGAGATAGTCATTGGTGGTGACCACATGGACACCGAGACCAGAGAGAGCATTGAGATATGCAGGGAGAGTCGAGACCAGAGTCTTTCCTTCACCGGTCTTCATCTCAGCGATATTGCCAAGATGGAGCGCTGCGCCGCCCATCAATTGAACGTCGTAATGGCGTTGACCGAGGGTGCGTTTGGCTGCCTCGCGTACCACCGCAAATGCTTCAGGTAGGAGGTCGTCTAACTCCTCGCCATCGTCATAGCGCTTCTTGAACTCATCGGTCTTGGCGCGCAACTGCGCATCAGTAAGAGAAGAGATCTCACTCTCGAGATCGTTGATCTCTTCCGCGATTGCTGCCAGACGCTTGAGGATTCGACCTTCTCCGGCTCGGAGAATCTTGTCGAGGATTGCGACCACGGAGATATCTTAGGGGAGATGTTCATAGCCCTCGCGCGGAGTAGCAGGCGGTGACGCCCATCATCGTTGAGCGAACTCCGAGAGATGAGTGTGATATCGCCGATATCGCAGCCGCCATGGTGGAACCTGAGGTGATGACATCGTCGATAAGAAGGATCCGAAGGTCTCGCCTCGCTGATGCTTCGCCCTCTAATCCCGTAGTTATTCCTTTAGTAAATCCAGATGTTATTCCAAGAGTGCGGAGGAGTTCCCACGCTCTAACTTCATCAACTTCGAGTGAGTCGACGAGATTCTCCATCCGCTCAACTCTTGTCAACTCACTCTGATCTCGAATCAATCGCTTCCATCTCAAGATAGGAAGTAGATGAAGATCACCACCAAGATTGTTCATGACTCGTTGTGCCAAGCCGAGAATGAAGTCCTCACCACGACGGCGAATGGCGCGCTTAGATGAAGGAATCGGGATGAGGAAGAACTTCGCATCTATCGGACTTGCGGATCGGATCGAGTCGATTGCCGAAGAGATCGCGATCGTGAGGAACTCTTTCGCTCGTCGCTCTCCTCGCTCCTTCGCAGCAAGGACCACCTTCATCGCTTGATCATCGTAGGCGGCGATGGAGTGGATGGGAACCCTCTCGATAAATCGAGTGCTGACGCCACCACTCCAACCTTCGATACATCTCTCCCACTGCCCCTCACGGAGACAACAAGGACAGAGATCCGGAAAGAAGAGCGATCCGATCCCGCGTAGTGCGGAGTGAAGGAATTCGTTATCGAGTAGCACTCACCTATCGAAGTCGAGTCGGCCGACCGCCTAGCGAAGCGATGCGTGAAACTGTTGAGAGAGATCGGCTGGTGAATCAGTGATCGGTTGGCCAGCATCTGTTGGGAGTGTGACGAGGAAGAGTGCGCCTTGCCCCATCTCTCCGAAGACTCGGATCGAGCCACCATGAAGCTTCGCATCCTCGATTGCGATGGCAAGGCCGAGACCTGTCCCACCCCGCTCGCGAGAGCGTGAAGGATCTGCTCGCCAGAACCTCTCGAATACTCGTTCGAATTGGTCCGGATTCAACCCAACTCCGAAATCTCGGATAGAGATATCAACGCTCGTCTCGCGCTCATTCACCGTCACGTCGATCTCCCGCTCATCGCCGTGATCGAGAGCGTTACTGAGCAAGTTACGAAGGATCCTTGTGATCCGGCGACGATCGCCATCGAGAGTCGCATCTCCTTGGATCACAAACCTGGAAGGGTCGACATCGAGTGAATCGATCGTCTCTTGGATCAGCGATGCCACCTGAATCTCCTCGTAGTCGAGCGTTGCAACTGCAGCATCGAAGCGACTGACCTCGATGAGATCGGTCAAGAGTTGGTCGAAGCGGATGATCTGCGTCATCAAGATCTCAGCGCTCCGAGCAATCGCAGGATCGTAAGAGTCCTTCTCGCCCAGGATAACTTCGCCAGCCATACGGATGGTGGTGAGAGGATTTCGCAACTCGTGCGAGACATCGGAGACGAATCTCTGTTGCATCCGGGAGAGGTTCTCAAGGCGCGAGATCTGCTGTTCGATCGCAAATGCCATCTCATTGAAAGAGCGACCCAGGGCTGCAACCTCATCCTCGCCTTCGACTGAAACGCGTCGAGTGAGATCACCTGAGGTGAATGACTCAGCGACTTCCGCGACGCCACGAATTGGATCGACAACGCGACGGACGATGAAGAATGCCATGGAGAGGATCAAGACGAAGACCAGGGCGAAGGCGATCAAGAGCCCACGGGCGATGATGGCGATCGACTCTTGTTGTGACTCGAAGTTGAACAGGACGAACATCTCATAGGTACCCGCAAAGGCGATGTTGATCCGCTTACCAATCGCAATACCTGGGACCACTTCACCACCGGCGTAAGAGATCTCGGTTCGTTCCCATTCGATCTCATTGCTCCCCTCGATGAGTTCTCGTAGCGCCATCGAGATTGACTCGGGTTCTACGAAGTTAGAGGTCCTGGAGAGATCTACATCGCGGACCTCATTGTCGGGACTCTTGATAAGTGCTATCTCTCGTGCCGAAACTGTGGCACCACGAGCGATGGAGAGAGCCATCACTTGCTCGAATGCCTCTTCAAGGGATTGATCAGTGATGGTTTGAGGATTCGCATTCTGAATCAATTCGAAACGAAACTCAGCAGCGGTGATGGTGCTCTGTGCCTCATTGATCGAACTCTCGATACTGCTATCGATGATTCGGCTCTCGATCTGGAGAAATATGACGGTACCGATCACTCCAGCGGAGAGCGTGAAAAGGGTGGTGGTCAAGACCACGACCCTGATCGCTAGTGACTTACGAAGCGCCAGACGCAGGCGCGAGAACATGATCAGCGATTTCCGTTTGCACCAGATTTGTAACCGACACCGCGCACAGTCAAGACCAAAGTCGGGTTATCTGGGTCGTGCTCGATCTTGGAGCGAAGGCGTTGAACATGGACATTGACTAGGCGAGTGTCGGCCGAATGACGGTAATCCCAAACCTCACGAAGTAACTCCTCGCGAGTGAAGACTCGACCAGGCTCCTTGGCAAGCGCCACAAGAAGATCGAACTCAAGTCGCGTCAGCGGGATCGCTCGTCCAGCCCTCGTCACCGAATGCTCGACGAGATCTATGGTGAGATCCCCAAGAGTCAGTTGTCCGGTGAGATCTCTGGAATTACGACGCAACTGAGTCTTGATTCGCGCTACCAACTCCGAGTAATGCTCCATCGGTTTGACCAGGTAGTCATCTGCGCCAGCCTCAAGCCCCTTGATCTTGTCTGGAGTCTCGCCTCGAGCGGAGAGGAAGATGATCGGAACGCGCGGCGACTCTTGTCGAATCGCTTTGCAGACTTCGACGCCGTCGAAGCCGGGGAGCATCACATCGAGTAGGACGACATCAGGTTGATTGTTTCGAAAGACTTCGAGCGCCTCATCGCCACGACTGACGAGATCTACTTCGATTCCAGCACCGTTGAGGACGATCCCCAACATTTCAGCAAGGTCTTGATCATCCTCGACGACCAATACCGAGGGCATTAGCTACCGTGTTCCCACGAGTTCAAGTACTGGACTTGCTCCGGAGTCAAGGTATCGATCTCTGCACCGAGGCTCTTGAGTTTGAGTGAAGCAACTTCCTTATCGATCGCCTCTGGCACATTGTGAATTCCAGGAGTGAGGTTCTTCGCACTCTTGACCAACCACTCGGCGGTGAGAGCCTGATCGGAGAAGGACATATCCATCACGACTGCAGGGTGACCCTCTGCTGCGCCAAGATTGACCAATCGTCCCTCTGCGACCAAGAGGACGCGCTTGCCATCGGCAAGGACATATTCATCGGTCTGGTGTCGGATCTTCGAATTCTTCTTCGTCGCGTACTTCTCGAGCCACGCTACATCGATCTCGATGTCGAAATGGCCGGAGTTTGCAAGGATCGAACCATCCTTCATCAATGAGAAGTGCTCAGCGCGGAGCACATCACGATTTCCGGTGACAGTGATGAAGATATCTCCGACCTTCGCTGCCTCATGCATCGGCATGACGCGATATCCCTGCATCATCGCATCGAGCGCTTTGGTTGGGTCGATCTCGGTGACGACGACATCTGCGCCGAGCCCGCGTGATCGCTCTGCAACACCCTTGCCGCAATAACCAAAACCGGCGACGACCACGACTTTGCCGGCAAGCAAGGTGTTGGTGGCGCGGAAGATCGCATCGAGCGTTGACTGCCCGGTGCCGTAACGATTGTCGAACATGTGCTTGGTGTCAGTGTCATTGACGGCAACCATCGGGAAGGTGAGCGCACCATCCTTGGCCATCTGGCGAAGACGAATCAAACCTGTAGTTGTCTCTTCGCAACCGCCTGAGATATTCGGGAGCAACTCTTGGCGAGTGGTGTGGAGGGTATTGACCAAGTCGCAACCATCATCGAATACTTGATGTGGCTCGATATCGAGAGCCGCGTTGATGTGTGCGTAGTAACCGTCGCGATCGACCGCATTACGAGCGAAAGTCGAGATTCCATACTCATGGACCAGAGCAGCTGCTGTGTCGTCTTGAGTAGAGAGAGGATTGGATGCACAGAGCGCGATCTCTGCGCCACCGGCCTTGAGCGTGATCATCAAGTTCGCAGTCTCAGTCGTCACATGCATACAAGCCGCGATGCGAACGCCATTGAATGGCTTCTCCCGCTCGAATCGTTCCCGGATCTGCGCCAAGACCGGCATGTTCCGACCTGCCCATTCGATGCGCTTCTTGCCCTCTGCTGCCAGAGAGGCATCTGCGATGTCGTGTCGTGGAAGGGTCATCGTCGTTGGGTTCACTGAGATCTCCTGATGAATTGATTCTGCTAAGGCTGTTGGGCCACTGGACTTCTAGAACGGAAGTCTAGCCGTTGAGCCTTCTACTCAGCGAATGATGGAGAGAACTTGGTCGCGTATCGCCACCATCGTCGCTTCATCGCCGGCCTCCACATTGAGGCGCAAGAGTGGCTCTGTATTGGAGGGCCTCAGATTGAACCACCATCCTTCACCCTCGATCGTCAAACCATCGAGATGATCATGGCTGTACTTGCCCTCGGGAAACGCATCGGCAACGCTCGCTGTCGCTGCTGCTTGATCCTTGACTACGGAGTTGATCTCACCGCTCTGTCGATATCGATTGAAAGGTTCCAAGATCTCACTCAGAGTCTTCTTACTCTCCTTCAAGGCTGCGATGGCATAGAGAGCGGCCAGCATGCCGGAGTCGGCGCGCCAGAACGATGAGAAGTAGAAATGCCCGGAGTGCTCGCCACCGAAGATCGCTCCAGAATCCGCCATCAACTTCTTGATGAATGAATGACCGACCCGACTCTTGATCGCGTTGCCACCTAACTCTGTTACCACCTCAGGTACGACACGAGAAGTGATCAAGTTGTAGATGATCGACGCTCCTGGATTGCGACGTAACTCGATCGAGGCGATCAAGGCAGTCAGTGCCGAAGGCGAGACGTTCTCACCGCGCTCATCGACAAGGAAACAGCGATCAGCATCCCCATCAAAGGCAAGGCCGATATCAGCGCCGTTCTTCTTCACGGCGCGTTGTAAGTCTTTGAGATTCTCGGGTTCTATCGGATTGGCTTCATGATTCGGGAAGGTGCCATCGAGTTCGAAGTAGAGCGGGATGATCTTCGCTCCTACTCTCTCGAAGACTCCAGGGGCGGTATGTCCTGCCATCCCATTTCCCGCATCGATTGCGATAGTCAACTCTCTCCCCGACGAGAAGTCATTCTCGAAGAGCGAGAAGAGAAAGTCGATGTAGCGGGTGAGCATCTCTTGATCACGAGAGGTTCCAACTGGTCGATTCGGAATCGGTGTCCCTTCCTTGATCGCCGCCTTGATCCATGCCAGACCGGAGTCCATGCTGATGGGGCGTGCCGAGGATCGACAGAGTTTGATGCCGTTGTAACTGGCCGGGTTATGACTTGCGGTGAACATGGCACCAGGTAAACCGAGCTCTCCGGAGGCGAAGTAGAGCTGATCGGTCGATGCGAGACCAATCCGAATCACATCAAGACCTTGACTCGTCACACCATCGCTGAAGGCAGTCGCTAAAGGAGCGGATGAGGGCCTCATATCCTCTCCCACGACGACTGTCCCTGGTTCTCGCTCCACTTGAAGGAAGCGTGCGAAGGCGCTTCCCGCCGCGAAGGTGAACTCTTCGTTGATCTCCTTACCGACGAGACCGCGGATGTCATAGGCCTTGATGATGGCATCGAGCGTGGAGTCTTTGATCATCGTCTTCTATCGATCACTATCTTCTAGAGCGCGCGAAGATGACCACGTCGGCGAAGTTCAGGTTGCGAAGATTCACTTCCTTCGCTCTCCCGCTCCTCGGTGACAGCGACATCCCGGATCGCATCTGCGATCGCAGAGAAATCCTCTTCATGGGTGCTCGGCTCTCGTCCCAACTCCTCCGTGACGACGCTCCAACCTCGAGGCACAGTCAACCGCTCGCTATGTGCCAAGCAGAGGTCATAGTTATGTGGTTCTTGGTACTGATGTAACGGCGCGAGAGTGGCGACTTGTTCACCATAGTTATATGAAAGGGTGGCAACAGCGCGCTCGGTACAGCCGCTCTTGCTGCAGCGACGAATCCCCGAACGTTGAGCCATGCTCATTAGCCTAGTAGCGTCGCGAGACCGAGCAGCGGATGACTCGCACGGACTTAGCGGTCGACGAGAGCGTCGATATCGAAGGTAGGTGTCGAGGATCGCTCAAGTTCAGTCCCAGGATTGAGCGGCATCGAGGTGAATCCATCGGCGCTCGACCATGTCGCTGCCATATGGACGGGATAGGCGCTTGTGATCGATATGCGGCGAGTATTTTCCGGCACTCTCCAATTGAGGATCTCAGCACCAGTCAATCGCTCTCGCTGGACTTTGCCACTTCGCGTCGCGAATTCGATATCGAGACGAATCGCTTTCGCTGCGAAGGAGAGGATCGGCTCCAAGCCGCCGACATTGAATTGATACGAAGTGAGGGCCACCGACGGCGTTGAGAAGGCGAACTCTCGTGATGTTGCAGAGATGACAGATGCCGCCACCTCTTCGGTTGCCGTGATGACGATGGCAACGGCCCGACCACCCAACTCTTCCGGAAGTGGGAGGCGTTTGACCTGCCCTGGCTCCACGGTGACTTCACTCAGTCCTACGGGCGTGAAGCGAGTTCCATCGCTGAGTAACTCGACATTGACCACTGCTGCACGCGCTCCCGTAGCGATGATCTCGATTCGGTGACTGGCGATAGAGGCACCAGATAACCGAGTGGGTATCCCTGCGATCGTCAATGAGGTCGCTGGTGTCTGTGATGCAAGGAAGTCACCACCGAGATTGCTCAAGCCTCGACTTCTCTCGTCGATGACGAAGACACTCACTCGCCCTGATCGAGTGAGCACGCGGACTGCACTCGCCTCCGTACCTGGCGCGAGCGAATCGACCCGGATCTCTCGCTGTGATACGGGAGGGATGGTGATGGCACGAC
>JBJTGO010000295.1:0-1735 GCA_046093985.1 Actinomycetota bacterium | reverse complement strand
CTCTGGCAACGAAAGCACGTAGTTCCTTTCCTTAAAGTGGACAATGGATTGGCCGATGAGGTTGATGGCGTGCAATTGATGAAGCCCATCCCACAACTTGGCGCCAGGATCGAGTCAGCAAAGCGTCACGGAGTCTTCGGACCCAAGATGCGGTCCGTCATCAATCTCGCGAATGCATCCGGGATCCGGTCAAATATCACTCAGCAATTCGAGTTCGGTAAAGAGATAATTGCAGGTGGTTTGGTTCCCATCATCGAGCCCGAGGTCAACATCAAATCCCTTGAGAAGCAAGAAGCAGAAGTGATCTTGAATCGGGAACTTCTAGATTTCGTCTCCAGTCTCTCTGGTGATCAGAACATCATGCTCAAGCTCTCTTTGCCAACAGAAGCGGATCTCTACAAAGAGCTCGTGGCACATCCACGCGTGGTCCGCGTCGTCGCACTCTCGGGTGGATATTCTCGTGACGATGCGAATGCGCTCCTAGCGAAGAATCATGGTGTCATCGCCTCCTTCTCGAGAGCGCTGACAGAGGGATTGTCCGCTCAGCAGAGCGAGAGTGAATTCGACGCTGCCCTTGATAGGACTATTCAGTCTATCTATGAGGCGTCGCTTACCTGAGGTCGGCGACTTCCCTAGACTTAGACCTTCTCGATGAAAGGTGATCTCTCATGACCGCCATCGCCCTCTTGGGAGCCCAATGGGGAGATGAAGGCAAGGGAAAAGCAACCGATCTCTTGGGTGAGAAAGTCGACTACGTCGTCCGCTATCAAGGTGGAAATAACGCCGGCCATACCGTTGTCATTAGAGATCAGAAATACGCGCTCCATCTACTCCCTTCCGGGATCCTCTCACCAGGTGTGATTCCCGTGATTGGTAACGGGGTAGTTATCGATCCATCTGTCCTCTTCGAAGAGATCAAGGGATTGAATGAGCGCGGGATCGATACCTCGAAACTGCGAATCTCTTACAACGCCCATCTCATCACTCCGTATCACCGCACTATCGACAAAGTCTCAGAGCGCTTCCTCGGTAACTCCAAGATTGGAACTACCGGACGTGGCATCGGTCCCGCTTATGCGGACAAGATCAATCGAATAGGGATTCGGGTACAAGACCTCTTCGATCCTTCGATTCTCCGTCAGAAGGTAGGAGGTGCGCTTCGTGACAAGAACCAGGTTTTGATCAAGGTTTTCAATCGCAAGGGACTTGAGGTTCATGAAGTCGTCGATGAGTACCTGCGCTACGCCGAGTTATTCCAGCCGTATGTTGATGACACTTCGCTCTTGCTCAATCGTGCCTTGGACCAAGGCAAGAACATCCTTCTAGAAGGTTCGCAAGGGACTTTGCTCGATGTCGACCACGGAACCTATCCATTCGTCACTTCATCAAATCCAACTGCCGGTGGCGCGTGTACCGGGTCAGGGATCGGACCAACGAGGATTTCTCGAGTTATTGGGATCATCAAGGCCTATACGACGAGAGTTGGCTCTGGACCGTTTCCGACAGAACTCTTCGATGATGATGGCGAGAAATTGCGCAGCATCGGTGGAGAAGTTGGTGTCACGACCGGAAGAGCAAGACGGTGCGGTTGGTATGACGCACTCATTGCCCGCTATGCGGTTCGAGTCAATGGGCTCACTGATCTCTTTCTTACCAAGCTTGATGTGCTCACCGGTTGGGAGAAGATCCCCGTCTGTGTTGCCTATGAGGTCGATGGTAGGAGGGTGGAGGAACT
>JBJTGO010000294.1:0-2518 GCA_046093985.1 Actinomycetota bacterium | reverse complement strand
ACCATCGTCAATCAAGATGAAATAGAGGATGCAGTCCTTGCCATCGGGATCAACGGAGAACGTGCGAAAGTCTGGGCAAATGGCAGCGAGGCAGAGTCACTCCCACTCACCATCAATAGGCCACAACATCTCGCAGGACCCAGTGCCACTGCTTATGCATATCTCGAGGCGTTCAGTGTGAAGGCGGGATATCGCGTTCCAGTGGAAGTAGTCCTTCAGCGCGGTGGCATCGTCGAGCTTGATGTACTGGTGCGCGAGCGCGACCTTGAGTTCGCCGATATATCTCTGCCGAACTAACTCTTAGCAACCGGAATTAGATCTCGATCTTGTAGCCAAGCCCTCTTACGGTTTGGATCAAGGTCGGGTTGGCAGGGTCCTTCTCTACTTTGGCGCGAAGTCTCTTGATGTGGACATCGAGGGTCTTGGTATCTCCCACATAATCACTTCCCCAGACTCGATCGATGAGTTGGTTCCTGGTAAGTACTCGGCCAGCGTTTCGCATCAAGAATTCGAGTAGTTCGAACTCCTTGAGTGGAAGTGAAATGGGTTGTCCACCAACAGAGACTTGGTGGCGATCGATATCCATCCTGATGTTGGCAACGCTCAGAACGCCAGCATCTGCTTCGCTCACCGCACCATTGCCACGACGAAGTACGGCTCGGATACGTGCGACGAGTTCACTTCTCGAATAGGGCTTGGTCACATAGTCATCGGCTCCGAGTTCCAGCCCGACCACCTTGTCGATCTCGGTGTCTTTGGCAGTGAGCATGATGATCGGCACCTGTGATTGCGCCCTGATGCTGCGGCATACCTCAATCCCTGAAACTTCAGGGAGCATAAGGTCGAGCAAGATGAGGTCGAACTCGCTGCGCCCGAACTTCTCAAGGGCTTCGGTGCCGGTTGAAGCAGTATCGACGACGAATCCTTCTTTCCCAAGAAGGAAAGAGAGGGCCTCGGAAAAGGATGCCTCATCCTCGACGATCAGGATCTTCGTCATCTATGACCTCTCCTCTGATTCATTCGACATACCTTCGACACTTGGAAGTCGTAGTGCGAATGTGCTTCCGACTCCAACCTTGCTCCAGACCTTGACTTCGCCACCATGGTTTTGTGCCACATGTTTGACGATGGAAAGCCCCAATCCCGTCCCACCTGTCTCACGAGATCTCGCAGGATCGACACGATAGAAGCGTTCGAAGATCCGCTCGAGATCTGCTTCCTTGATGCCGATACCTTGATCGACTACATCCACTTCCACGACATCATCGACGCTCTTGAGCTCGACTGAGACTCTTGTCCCCTCAGGTGAGTAGTTGATCGCATTCTCGATCAAGTTATGGACCGCCATGATCAATTGCTCTCGATCGCCAAGAACCCAAGCCTCATGCTTATCGCTTCGCTCAACTGTGATCTGACGCGACTCGGCGTTGGTCTCTCCCTGAGCGATTGCCTCATTGACTACAGCACCCATCTCGATCGGGTGTGGATCAGTCAATGGATCCTCGCCTTGTAGTCGTGAGAGATTGATGATCTCCCGCACAAGGTCTTCTAGTCGTTTCGCCTCACTCTTGATCCGATTGGCGAATCGCTCCATCGCCTCTGGATCATCCTTCGCGTGCGAGATCGCCTCACTAAGGAGTGAGAGCGCACCAATTGGTGTCTTCAATTCATGGGAGATATTTGCGATGAAATCCCTACGAATGGCATCGACACGAGCCTTCTCACTCTCATCATTGATGAGTATCAGTATCGAATCCTCATCGAGAGCTGTCAGGGCGATCTTGATCTTTCGCTTCCCTTTACCGAACGGTCCACGCGGAATCTCAATCAATCCTTGATGAGGAACACGCGTACGTCGCACCGCACGGACAATCGCCAGAATCTCATCTCCTACCAGACGTGAATCCTTGATGATGTTGAGTGTGGAGATACCAGGAGATTGGAAGATGGGTGCGTCCTCGGTGTCAATCACCAAGACATCGTCTTCGAGGAGTTCGAAGGTGCTAAGGAGTGCGTCAGAGAGGACAGCGCCATCGAAGGAGATGATCTCTTCGGGTGCAACTGTCGGACTCTTGCGAAAGATCATCAAGAGAGAGACCTTCCTCGCTCCATCAACGGCTGATTCACTGCCTCATGGTAGAACTCCATCAAATCGCTCTCATCACGAGATAGGAGCGGAGGAGTTCGATTTACCTCGTATTCACTCGTCTGATGTCTCTCATTCATCTCCGCTCCTCTAGACTTCACTCATGGCTTGGCTCCGATCAGCATTCCAAGATGAACTAGATGGTGTGACCGCCTCCCTGGTCCAACTCTCCAACGAGGTGAGTGCGGCGATGGAGAAGGCGACCCATGCCATCCTCACTGCCAATCTCGATGAGGCAGAGGGCGTCATCTCCGCAGACGATCAGATCGACCAACTCGCACATGAGTTGGATAACCGGATCATCGAGATCATCGCGAGGCAGCAGCCAGTCGCAAGTGACCTTCGAGCCCTCGTCACAGCGCTCCGTATGAG
>JBJTGO010000293.1:0-3759 GCA_046093985.1 Actinomycetota bacterium | reverse complement strand
ACCTAAGGCAGCCTCCGTGAAAGTGATCGGAAGCGTGATGGTGAGATTCTCATCCTTCCTTCCAAAGATCGGATGCGGAGTCACATGGACGATGATGTAGAGATCTCCAGGTCCAGCTTCGCCTGGGCCTCCTCGTCCTTTGATTCGAATCTTCGCGCCATCACTTACTCCAGCGGGAATTCGGGTCGTAATCGTCGAAGGGGCATTTCCTTGTGCGCTGAGTTTGAGGGTTACTTCTTTGCCGAAGATGCTCTCCTTGAAAGTCACAGTGGTCTCGGTCTGAAGATCTTGACCTTTACGTGGTGCGCGCCGTCCACCAAAGAGTGAGGAGAAGATGTCTCCGCCACCGCCGCCGAAGAGATCACTGAAGTCGCCCGAGAAACCATTGAAGCCGCCTTGTCGGAAGGCGCCTGACTCATAGAGGGATCGCGCCTCGTCATACTCAGCGCGCTTTTTATCATCACCAAGGATGTCGTAAGCCTCTGAGACTTCTTTGAATCGATCCTCGAGTTTCTTATCCCCTCGCGTCTTATCGGGATGGAGTTCTCGCGCAAGGTTGCGGTACGTCTTCTTTATCGTTGCGGCATCTGCGTCTTTAGAGACGCCGAGGATCGCGTAGAAGTCCTTCTCGTAGAGATCCTTGGCCGCCATCAGAGCTTTGGATCCGTCACTGTGACCCTCGCAGGTCGAACGATCCTCTCCTTGAACTTATATCCAGGCTGCAAGATCGCGGTCACTGTCGTCTCGGTGACTTCCTCAGAGGTCTCATGAAGCATCGCATCATGAATATTGGGGTCGAATGGTGATGGCGCCTCGCCAAAACGAACCAGTCCGATACGAGTTGTCGTTGCGATCAATTGATCTGCGACGGCCTTGAAGCCCCCCGTTAACTCTCCATGTTCACTTGCTCGATCGAGATCATCGAGAATGGGAAGTAACTCCGTTAATACGGAGGCAATAGCAACTTCATGAGCAAGGGAGCGATCGCGCTCTACACGCTTTCGATAATTGCTGTACTCGGCTTGAAGGCGTTGTAGGTCGGTGGTGAGATCAGTGATGACATCACGCTCTCCTTGCACTTCTTGAGCGATGGCATCGATCTCAGCCGCGATCCCTTGAGCCTCCTCGTCTGATGTGAGGTCAGCAGAGGAGGCATCAACGGATGAGTCTCGATGACTCTCGGTCATCTGAGTTACTTCTCTTCAACGATCTCAGCGTCTTCAACACCATCTTCTGGAGTTGATTGCGATGCACCATCAGATGCTCCTGCTGCAGCACCTGCCGCGTAGAGAGCAGCACCGAGCGCCTGACTTACTTCAGCCAACTTATCGGTCGCACTCTTGATCGCATTGTTATCAGAGCCTTCAAGCGCCTTCTTCGCGGCAACGAGAGCGGCTTCGACCTCACTCTTCTTTGTTGCCATCTCGCCTTCACTGAGCTTCGCCTCGTTATCTTTGAGGAACTTCTCGGTCTGATAGACGAGAGAGTCGGCAGAGTTTCTTACCTCTGCAGCCGCGCGACGCTCCTTATCCTCATTAGCGTGAGCTTCGGCATCCTTCATCATTCGATCGATCTCATCCTTCGGAAGGGCGGACCCACCGGTGATCACCATGCTCTGTTCCTTACCGGTTCCTAGATCCTTGGCAGAAACATGGACGATTCCGTTTGCATCGATATCGAAGGTGACTTCGATCTGCGGTACACCGCGTGGAGCTGGTGCGATGCCGGTGAGTTCGAACATGCCGAGCCGCTTGTTGTAAGCAGCCATCTCTCGCTCGCCTTGGTAGACCTGGATCTGCACCGCCGGTTGGTTGTCATCTGCGGTCGAGAAGATCTCAGAGCGCTTCGTTGGAATGGTGGTGTTGCGCTCAATCAACTTCGTCATGATCCCACCCTTGGTCTCGATACCGAGAGAGAGTGGAGTGACATCAAGGAGGAGGACATCTTTTACTTCACCCTTGATGACACCTGCTTGAAGGCTTGCACCGACAGCGACAACCTCATCTGGGTTGACGCCCTTATTTGGCTCTTTTCCACCGGTCAACTCTTTGACGAGGTCGACAACAGCTGGCATGCGAGTGGAGCCACCAACAAGAACTACGGAGTCGATCTCTGCAATCGGGATCCCTGCATCCTTGAGGACTGCCTGGAAAGGCTTACGGCAACGATCAAGAAGATCTGCCGTCATCTGCTGAAACTGTGCCCGTGTGAGAGTCTCATCGAGGAAGAGCGGATTCTTCTCTGCATCGACAGTGATGTAAGGAAGGTTGATGGAGGTCTGACCCGAAGCGGAGAGCTCGATCTTCGCCTTCTCGGCTGCTTCGCGGATGCGTTGCATCGCCATCTTGTCTTTTGTGAGATCGATGCCGTTCTTTGATTGGAAAGTCTTGACGAGGTGGTCGACGACTGCCTGATCCCAGTCATCTCCACCGAGATTGTTGTCGCCGTTCGTTGCCTTTACTTCGACAACGCCATCACCGATCTCAAGGAGGGAGACATCGAATGTTCCGCCGCCAAGATCGAAGACAAGGATCGTCTGTTCCTTATCTGCCTTATCAAGTCCGTAGGCGAGCGCTGCTGCTGTTGGCTCGTTGATGATGCGAAGAACATTGAGGCCAGCGATCTCGCCAGCTTCCTTTGTCGCCTGACGCTGCGCATCATTGAAGTAAGCAGGAACGGTGATGACTGCGTCGGTGACGCTTTCACCCAAATAACTCTCAGCGTCTCGCTTCAACTTCTGGAGGATTCGAGCGCTGATCTCTTGTGCGGTGTACTTCTTCTCATCGATAGTCATTGTCCAGTTGGTGCCCATGTGGCGCTTCACTGATCGGATGGTCCGTTCGACATTGGTCACGGATTGACGCTTTGCCACCTCACCGACGAGCACCTCGCCGTTCTTCGCGAATGCGACGATCGACGGGGTGGTACGAGCACCTTCCGCATTTGCGATGACCGCGGGCTCGCCACCCTCAAGGACGGAGACGCAACTATTAGTGGTTCCAAGATCGATTCCGACTGCTCTAGCCATTTCAAAATTCCTTTCAAAAGCAACACTGTGAGATCGAACTTGAAAACAAAGAAAGGGTCAGATCTATTCCCACATGTTGCCTAGGACCAATCCCCAAACCATGGTTTAGGTACCCCGCCTTCAATTCGAGAAATCGTCTCTGTTAGTTCATATGAAAATCGGGCTTTTCGGACATAGGATTGCCTTGTGATGGTTGAGCCCTTGCAGCTCGAGGAATTCATACTACGGCCACTAACCCTTGGCGATGACCTAAGTTCATACCTATCGTGGATAAGGGATCCTCAAAAGTTTCCGTATATCCAGTCTGCGCGACAAACCTACTCGATAGGTGAGCTTAGGGAATATATTCAGGGAATCAATCTCTCGAGTGATGCCGTCCAATACGGAGTTTTTACTCGCCAAGCAAAGCATCACATAGGAAATATCAAGTTTCACGACTTCAGCCGTGAGGAAGAGTCATGTTTCGTTGGATTTCTCATTGGAAATGAGGCATTTCAAAATAAGGGCTTAGTATCTCAATTCTTCTTAGCCTGCGCCAGACAACTACATGAACTAGTGGGAATTCGAAGTTTCCTTCTATCTGTAAATGAAAATCACACACAAGCCATACGAGCATACGAAAAGATTGGGTTTGTCTCTACACCAAAAACATTTTCGCACCGAAATGATGATTCCATAAGAATGTAATTTGAAATATAAGGATAGTCGACCTATCTGATTCTTAGACCTGG
>JBJTGO010000292.1:0-2090 GCA_046093985.1 Actinomycetota bacterium | reverse complement strand
ATCGAAGTTGACTGCACCCATCGAGACCATCGAGCCCCACTCTGCTGCCGGAGGTTGTGCGCCAAGACCTAGGAATGAAAGACCGGAGAGCAATAAGAGTGCGTTACCGACTTCCAGTGAAGCCAAGACGAAGACAGGACCTGCGAGATTAGGGCGGAGATCGACGACGAGCGTTCTGATCGATGAAGACCCTAAGAGAGAGGAAGCGGTCACATAGTCATTCTGTTTCGCGTTGAGGATGAGTCCTCTAACGAGACGCGCATAGACCGGCCACGAGACGATCGTGATGGCAATGACGGCGTTACGGATCTCAGGGCCGAGGGCTGCAGCCACCGCCATTGCGAGCACGATCGCAGGGAACGCAAAGAACATATCGGTAAGTCGCATGATGATGGCATCGACTCGGCCACCGAAGTAACCGGATATACCACCGACGATCGAACCGAGAAGGGCCGAGAGGACAACCAGGAGAATCGAATATGGGAGCGAGATCCGAGCTCCATAGATGACGCGACTGAAGATATCGCGATTGAGTTCGTCAGTGCCCATCCAGTGGAGTGAACCAGGAGTCGCGAACTTCTCATGCTCTTGCCCCAAAGGATCGTAGGGCGCGATCCATGGCGCGAAGATCGCCGCAAGGATCCAGAAGGCAATGATGACAACCCCGACGACTGCGAGCGGTTGGCGCCAGATGGAGTTGAGATTCTTCTGACGCTTCTTGCTCTCCACTTTCTGCTCCATCACTGCTCCGCCTTACGCAATTGTGGATCGATCACTCGATAGAGGATGTCGACGATGAGATTCATAGTGATGTAGACCGTTGCAACCACCATGCTCACGCCCATGATGCCTGGGAGATCAAGTCCTACCGCGGCGCGATATGCATATTGTCCAAGACCTGGCCAGGAGAAGACGTTCTCTACCAAGACAGAACCTGCCATCAGGCTCGCGAAAGAGACACCCGCGACGGTGATGATGGCAAGGAGCGCCGGACGAAGCACATGGCGACGGATCACAGTGAATTCAGATAGACCCTTCGCACGGGCGGTGCGCACATAGTCATTACCAAGAATCTCAAGGATCGAAGCACGGGTGAAACGGGTCAGGACTCCGAGCGCGTAGATGGCAAGGACGATGGCAGGAAGAAGGAGATAAGAGAGAGCTTGCTGGAAGATTTCGATATCACCGGCGATCAGTGCATCGATTGTGAAGATACCGGTGACTTGATTCGGCGCATCGACACCAGGATCCAACCTGCCGGTTCCCGGTGCCCAGCCGAGGACGAAGAAGAAGACATAGAAGGCGACGAGTGCGGTCCAGAAGGTCGGCATGGAGACGCCAGTAAGGCTAAGGACGCGGATGATCTGATCTGGAAGTCGATCGCGCGTGACTGCGGAGATGGTTCCAAGGATCAATCCGAGGACGAGTGCGATGACGACGGCAACGAGAGCAATCTCAACGGTTGCCGGGAAATACTCGCGAAGATCTTCAACAACAGGTCGCTTGGAAGAGAGTGAGATTCCTAGATTGCCCTGACTAAGGTTTTGGACATATTTGATGTACTGAACGGGAACAGGTTGATCGAGCCCGAATTCCTGTTCGAATGCGGCAACGATCGTTGGATCGCTATAGGCGCTCTGTCCGAGATTTGCGGCGACTGGGTCGCCTGGGACCAACTGCGTGATGGTGAACGAGATGAAGGTCATTCCGAAGATCAAGAGAATGCTGGTCAGGACTCTCTTGATGATGAAAGGAAGGAAGCCGGTGCCACGAAGGACCCTCTTGAAAAAGGTCACTTCTTTAGGCACCGGCTTCCCCCTTGTCATTACTAATCAGACGTCAATCGTCTGAGGTTTGTCAGCCTTAGTTGGCTGGCTTTACCTCGTGGAGATTGACGGTCCAGATGACGTGAGGCGCAGCCCCAACGACATTCTTGTTGTGGACCAGGATCGATGCTGGCTGGAGGAGAGGAATAATCGGCGCGCGCTTATTCATCTCTTTCTGCCAGTCGCTGAAGATCTTGGCACGCTTCTTGGCATCGGTCTCAACCGCTGCCTTTGCGCGAAGGCCTTCGATTACAGAATCTGCAC
>JBJTGO010000291.1:0-1121 GCA_046093985.1 Actinomycetota bacterium | reverse complement strand
GTATCGAGGAGTTCAATCACTTCATCACCATGCTGCAGCAAGTTCAGCCCTGACCTCATCGAGGAGGCGAGGCAAGACCTTTGTGCCTCCGATCAATGGCATGAAATTGGCGTCTCCACTCCATCGGGGAATCACATGTTGATGGATGTGCTCAGCAACACCGGCACCGGAGATCGGCCCTTGATTCATCCCGAGATTGAAACCTTGCGGGTTCGAAACCTTACGGAGCACCTCCATCGAGTGCGATGCGAGTTCTGACATCTCGTTTCGCTCCTCCACCGTCAATTCCGGTAACTCCGCAACGTGTCGGTAAGCGCAGATCAAGAGATGACCTGGGTTATAGGGATAGAGATTGAGGACGACGTAGTTGTGCTTAGCTCGCGCGACTATGAGTCCAGATACGTCATCACGCGTTGGTATCTCACAAAAGGGGCAGACAACTTCGTTACCGCGAAGTGGTCGATTCTCCCCTTTGAGATAGGCCATGCGGTGTGGCGCCCAGAGTCGTTGCCAACGATCCGGGATTCCGATTCCTTCAACACCTTCGACTTCTTGTGCACTCTCTTCGCTCACGAGTGTCCACTCAGACTTGTCTACGTTGATCGATAGCCGCTCTGATCTCCTCGATCGCTGCATCGATGGGAACGCCATTCTTCTGTTCCCCATTTCGATAGCGGAATGAGAGCGAATTCGCACTTTGATCTTGTTCTCCGGCGATGATCATGAACGGGATCTTCTCGTTCTGCGCATTTCGAATCTTCTTCTGCATTCGATCATCAGATGCGTCGATCTCCGCTCTGATCCCCAACGTCCTCATCCCCTCAACGATCGTGGTGAGATAAGGAGTGAAAGCTTCCGCAACCGGGATCGCCCGCACCTGGACTGGAGCAAGCCACGGCGGGAACGCACCTGCATAATGCTCGGTCAATACACCGAAGAAACGCTCGATCGATCCAAAGAGCGCTCTATGGATCATCACTGGACGCTTCGTCGTCAGATCTTGTGCGTTTTACTCCAGTTCGAAACGTTGTCGCTTTTGGAAATGATCTGGGATGGTCGACTTCTGCCAGGTTCTACCGATCGCGTCATTAGCTTGATCCGAGATCTTCGTACCATAGAAC
>JBJTGO010000290.1:0-3166 GCA_046093985.1 Actinomycetota bacterium | reverse complement strand
GCAGGATGCCGCCGTGGCGGTAGTAGTCCGCCTCACCCGGAGTATCTATACGTACCTTCGCCTCAAACTCCTTGACCTGACCGTCGATGCTCGTCGCCTTCACCTTCACACTCTTTGGGATCGAACCTGAATTGAGAGCAGTGATTCCCGAAATCGAGAATCTCTCATCACCAACAAGCCCAAGCGAGGTGGCGCTCTCTCCATCGAGGAATTGCAGTGGCAGTACTCCCATTCCGATCAGATTCGAACGGTGGATTCGCTCAAACGACTCAGCGATGACGGCGCGAACACCGAGGAGCGCTGTGCCTTTCGCTGCCCAGTCACGTGAAGAACCCGAGCCATATTCTTTTCCGGCGAGAATGACCAGTGGGATTCCCGCGTTCTGATAAGCCATCGATGCTTCGTAGATCGTGCTCTGATTTCCGTTGTCGAGGAAGTTCTTTGTGAAGCCACCTTCGACACCATCAAGAAGCAAGTTCTTGAGACGGATATTTGCGAAGGTTCCACGAATCATCACTTCGTGGTTTCCACGACGGGAACCGTAGGAATTGAAATCTGCCCGAGAGACACCGTCTTCCTGCAGGTACTTACCCGCTGGAGAATCCGGCTTGATACTTCCGGCAGGAGAGATGTGATCGGTCGTGACGGAATCGCCAAGGCGGGCTAGGACCCGAGCACCATCGATATCGGTAACTGGGCGTGGCTCTCGTGGCATCCCATCGAAGTACGGAGGTTTACGGACATAGGTCGACTTCGGATCCCAATCGAAGGTCTTGCCGGTTGGTGTAGGCAACGACTTCCAACGATGATCACCTTCAAAGACGCTTGCATAATCCTTAGTGAACATCTCCGATGAGATTGAGGAGGCGATCACCTCTTCGATCTCGGTGGCAGACGGCCAGATGTCCTTGAGATATACAGACTTCCCATCCTTGTCCTCACCAAGCGCATCGCTCTCGAAATCATGGTCCATCGTTCCGGCGAGGGCATAAGCGACCACAAGTGGCGGCGAAGCTAGGTAGTTCATCTTCACATCAGGATTGATTCGACCCTCGAAGTTCCGGTTGCCGCTCAATACTGCGGAGACCGCAAGATCATTCTCATTGACAGCCGAACTGATCTCCTGCGGCAATGGTCCGGAGTTTCCGATACAGGTGACACAGCCATAACCGACGAGATTGAAGCCAAGTTGCTCGAGATATGGGATCAGACCTGCATTCTCGTAATAATCCATGACGACTTTCGATCCAGGAGCGAGAGTGGTCTTGACCCACGGCTTTCGAGTGAGTCCCTTCTCAACCGCGCGCTTTGCGAGAAGACCAGCGCCGATCATCACGCTCGGGTTGGAGGTGTTGGTGCATGAGGTGATCGATGCGATCACGACATCGCCATGTTTGATCGTGTAACCATCTCCAACTGCGACGACATCCTTCGCGCTCTTCTCGGAGAGATAGGTGGGTAGGACCTTCTGAAAAGCTGCTTTCGAATCACTCAAGGAGATGCGATCTTGCGGTCGCTTCGGACCTGAGATTGATGGAACCACTGTGGCTAGGTCGAGTTCGATATGTTCTGAATAACGCGGCGTTGCAGCCGGGTCATGCCAGAGGCCAAGGCGTTTTGCGTAAGCAGTGACGAGATCTCGCTGTTCCTTGCTTCTTCCAGTGAGTTCGAGGTAGCGGATCGTCTCTTCGTCGACTGGGAAGATGGCGCAGGTCGAGCCGTACTCAGGTGACATATTCCCGATCGTCGCCCGATTCGCCATCGGTAACTCACTCACACCAGGACCGTAGAACTCGACGAATTTACCGACCACGCCATGTTTGCGGAGCATCTCGGTGATGACGAGTACGAGATCAGTCGCTGTCGTACCGAGTGGAAGTTGACCTTTGAGTTTGAATCCGACCACCTTGGGGATGAGCATGGAGACCGGCTGGCCAAGAAGCGCTGCCTCTGCCTCGATTCCGCCCACTCCCCAACCAAGGACTCCGAGTCCATTGACCATAGTGGTGTGGGAGTCAGTTCCGACGACGGTATCTGGATAGGCGCGAACCTCACCTGCTACTTCACGGACCATGACGACGCGAGCGAGATACTCGATATTGACCTGATGGACGATTCCAGTGCCCGGTGGCACGACCTTGAATTCATCGAAGGCACTTTGTCCCCACCGGAGGAACCGGTAACGCTCTTGGTTACGTTGATATTCGATATCGGTGTTCTTCTCGAAGGCATCCTTAGAGCCGAAGACATCAGCGATAACGGAGTGATCAATCACCAACTCCGCCGGAGCAAGTGGATTGACCCGAGTCGCATCGCCACCCAGATCAGTGATCGCCTCACGCATCGTTGCGAGGTCGACGACACATGGGACTCCTGTGAAATCTTGCATGATCACGCGTGCAGGAGTGAATTGGATCTCGGTCTCACTCGAAGAAGTCGGATCCCACTCGGCGAGAGCGCGAATCTGATCCGCGGTGATGTTCGCACCATCTTCGGTACGAAGGAGGTTCTCGAGCAGGATCTTGAGCGAGAAGGGAAGGCTCTCTTGTCCTTGGAGTTTTGTGATGTCGAAGATCTGATAACTCTTGCCTGAGACTTCGAGAGAGGTCTTGGCACCGAAGGAATCCTTGCTCGCTGTGCTCATCCCCTGATTCTAAGGTCGAGAGAGCGAATTCACCTCGTTCAGAAAGCGAGTGACCCGCGTATCACTGACCTTTGCGGATGAATTTCGCCACAGATTCAATGTGCTCCGTCATAGGAAAGAGGTCGAAGGCTCGAACGAGAGCCACCTCGAAACCAGCCTCAACCAAGGCCTTCGCATCGCGAGCCAGCGTTGCCGGATCACAGGAGATGTAAAGGATCTCGCGAGGTTGCAATCGCTGGATCTCAGCGATCACGCCATTGGGTCCCACTGCGACACCGGATCGCGGTGGATCTAGGAGGATGAGATCGCAGCTCTCGATCTGATGGATCTTCTCCTCCACTTTCCCTGCGATCACCTTCACGCGCTTCTCGCCACTGAAGATCCGCTTCGCATCGGAGATCGCATCGGGATCTGATTCGATGAGCGTTACTTTCCCATCCTCGCCAACTGCATCGCGAAGGAATGCCGTGAAGAGTCCAACTCCCCCATAGAGATCGAGAACGTGATCGCGAACCTTGACCC
>JBJTGO010000289.1:0-6560 GCA_046093985.1 Actinomycetota bacterium | reverse complement strand
CCTCGATACCGATCTTTCGTTCCGCGATATAGGGGATTGCAACGACGCGTAAGCCAGTAGTGAAATCAGAAGATACGAAGTTCTCTTCGGCCAACTCATCTTGAAATTCTTTGACGATCTCAACCAACTCTGAATCCGGCTCCTCTCGCCGTGGCAAACCATCGCTGTAATTGATAACTTGGTCTGAGAGCAAGTCGTAGAGTCCGATCGGAAGACCGGATTCATCATGCAGTACGAGATAGGGCGAGATCGCCTTCTCCAAAGTTCGGTTAATCAGCATCACGATGTCATCGAAATCCCATCGATCCTGCCCATCGTCGGCCCCACTCGCTGGCATCAATGAGGTTACGAGGATGAGTGCTGGGATCTGGGACTCTCTCAAACGATTGAATCCAGAGATCTCATCTTGAGAGATTCCTCGATCGGCTTCGATGACGAGGATCAGTAGGTGAGCACGCTCCGCACTGGCCTCCTTGCTCGTGAGCGTCATGAGATTCGAACTAGAGAGAGGTGATACCTCGAATCCTGGCGGCGCGATCAGGAGCGCACGAAGGGGTTTTAGACCGTTCATAGTTGAACTCTATTCTCTGATTCGGAGGAATCATCACTCTCGCCTGTCATTGCATTCAGAAAGTAGAATCGCGGAGTGTTGAGGATTCCGCTCAAGAGTGGTGTGACTCGTCTGATCACGCCGTTGGCGCGTTTGATGATCCGGATGGGGATCACGGCCAATGCGATCACCGTCGTTGGTGCCATCGGATCGTGGATCTCATCGCTCTATTTCTTCACTCAAGGCAACTTCTTCGTAGGCACGCTTGTGA
Source organism: Actinomycetota bacterium (assembly GCA_046093985.1). GTDB lineage: Bacteria > Actinomycetota > Actinomycetes > Nanopelagicales > Nanopelagicaceae > SYAN01. Next base: position 5,739 of record JBJTGO010000289.1, on the reverse strand, counting down.
TCGCCTTCTTCTTGCTCAGTGACCTATTCGACGGAACCATCGCGCGCCTTACCGGAAGCAATGGAACCCGATTCGGCGCACTCTTAGATTCAACTCTTGATCGGATCAGCGACGCGGTTGTGATCATCGCATTGATTATCTGGAGCGTTGAAGAAGAGCTGAATTGGTTGACCCCGCTGATCGCTTCGCTACTCCTTGGCTTCTTGATCTCGTACATCAAGGCGCGTGCCGAGGGTCTGGGAATCACCTGCGAAGTAGGGGTCGCAGAACGCGCTGAACGCTTGATCGTGCTTCTCACCTCGACCGGGCTCTACGGACTTGGCGTGACGTCAGCAATGGCTATTGGACTGTGGTTCCTCGTCATCATCAATGCGATCACCGTCGTGCAGAGGTTTTATGTCGTAATGAGGGATGCATGAGCTACATCCTCTACAGCGTGGCTTGGCGGATCGTTCGCCTCCTTCCCGAGCGCTCGGCCTATCGGCTCGGGGATGCGATTGCTCGTTATGCGAGTCGGAGAGATGGGCGACGAGTTCGTCGCTTGCGTTCGAACATGTCGATTGCCGGCTCTCTCTCTTCCGGTAAGGAACTAGATGCACTTGTCGATCGCGCGATGCGCTCGAATCTTCGTTATTGGATCGACACTTTTCGCTTCCCGGCTTGGAACTTACTCCGAATTCGTTCCACGGTAGAGGTGGGTAATCGCTCCACCTTCGATGCCTTGATCGCTCAAGGAAAGGGACTCGTCATCGCCCTGCCACACTCAGGGAATTGGGATCATGCCGGAGCTTTCTTCTCCGCAGAGGGCCATCCCGTTGTGACGGTCGCGGAGCACCTCAAACCGGAACGACTCTTCCGAAAGTTTCTTGCCTACAGAGAAGCGATGGGAATGGAAGTACTCGACCTTGATGCCCGGGTAACGAAGACACTTCGCCAACGTTTAGAAGAAGGACGATTGGTTGCTCTGGTCGCGGATCGCGATCTTTCAGCGAGCGGCATCGAAGTGAGGTTCTTCGGGCGACGAGCCAAGTTCCCAGCTGGTCCGGCAAAGCTCGCAATCGAGACGCAGGCCCCATTGATCACCGCGCACATCACTTACACGGCACGAGGCATTCACGTGAATTTCAGTGACCGAATCGATACCGAAGGCAAGAGCGTGGAAGAGGTCGTGCAGGCGATCGCAGACGAGTTCGAGCATGGAATCTCAAAGCAACCCGAGGACTGGCATATGTTGCAGCGCGTCTTCCTCGACGAACCGAGTCTTTAGTGTCTCTAGGGCGCAAACTTCATATCGGACTGGTCTCACCTTACGGTTGGGACTCACCCGGCGGCGTTCAAATCCATATCCGAGATCTCGCACATCTTCTGATGCGTGAAGGACATCGCGTCTCGGTCCTTGCACCTGTCGATGATGAGGAAGCCTTGCGTGATGAATTCGTCGTTCCTGCTGGACGACCGATACCGATTCCCTACAACGGAGCGGTCGCCCGCGTCCTCTTTGGTCCCGTTGCCGCATCACGTGTGAGGCAATGGATCTCGCAGAACGAGTTTGACCTTCTTCACATTCATGAGCCAGCCGTTCCGAGTCTTGGTTTGCTTGCATGTTCACTATCTGATGGACCGATGGTCGGCACAGTTCATGTCGCTCCAGAGCGCATTCGCATCGCATTCGCAATCGTGCCGATTGTCGAGCCACTCATCGAAAGGTTACGGGCACGGATTGCCGTGAGTGAAGTCGCTCGATCAACGCTTAGGACCCATGTCGATACCGATGCTGTCGTGATCCCCAATGGGATCGATCTAGCATCTTTTGCGGGAGCATCACCTCGGTTGGAATGGAAGTTGGGCAAGACGATCGGATTCATCGGACGATTCGCTGAGAAACGAAAGGGTCTCGCGCTCCTCTTCGAGGCGGTGCCGAAAATCATCGAAAGACATCCCGACTTGAGAATTCTCGTTGCCGGCCCTGGTGAGAGTGAAGAGGCGCTTGAGCTCTTAGATCCCGCTCTCCATTCACGGATCACCTTCCTTGGCATGCTCACTGATGAAGAAAAACGCCAGTTCTTCAAATCGGTCGATCTCTACATCGCGCCGAATACCGGTGGGGAATCATTTGGAATCATCTTGGCGGAGGCGATGGCAACCGGATCAGCGATTTTGGCGAGTGACCTACCGGCATTCCGTTTTGTCTTGGAGGATGGGGTCTGGGGGAGACACTTCCGTAATGGTGATGCTCTCGATCTCGCAGAGAAGGCTTCCACGCTCCTCGATGATGAGGCGCTTCTTGCCACGATGGCAGCGTCGAGCGCCCAAGGTGCCCAGAGATTCGATTGGGCGGTAGTCGGAAAGCAGATACTCGATGTCTACGAGTACGTCACTCCTAAATTGGAATCGGGTGGGTTCGAGAAGGTGCGACTCGCCTCGGATTCGCGGCCGTGGAATCGCTTCCCACTCAGTGGCTTTACTCGGTTGGAGAGACGTGAGGCGGGAGAGTAAGTATGGAGAGCTCAATCTCGGTCCCCGTCGTTGTAATCGCATTGATCATCGTCTTGATCATCGCCTGGTACCTCACCTTCACCGCGAGCAGGCTCGATCGTCTCCATCATCGTGTCGAGACCTCATGGGCATCTCTGGACGCTCTTTTGCAGCAGCGAGCTGCGTTGGCGTTGGAGGTATCTCATCTTCCTGGTATCGATCCGGCGGTCGCCATGGTTCTAACTCAGTCTGCATTTCTAGCCGGTGAAGCGGATATTGCTGATAGATCCGAAGCGGAAGAGGGCTTGGCGGCCACGGTTGCTTTGCTTTACGAGACTGAAGACTTTCACATGAAGAACCCAGGTTTGTCGGAGAGAATCACCGGCGTGACGAAGAGGATCGAGATGGCGATGCAATTGCATCGAGAGGCCGTTCACACAACACAGGTGCAGCGTGCGCGTCCCTTGGTTCGAATCTTCCGACTTGCTGGAAGGGCGCCACTTCCCGTGATTCATCCCTTCGAAGTCTCGGGAGATCGGCGAGGATGAAGAAGAGGTTGTTTCATCTCGCACTCATTGCTGCGATCTTGGCGATTGCAACGGGCTGCGGGAATCTGGGTGGAGGTTCTGCCGGGAATCAATCACAGCCAGAAGTGAATCTCCTAACGGGCCTGCCCGGGTCGAATAATCGAGTCCTCGCTGTGAAGATCGATGACACGAGAGCTGCCCATCCACAAGTGGGAGTTGAGAGTGCAGATGTGATCTATATCGAGCAAGTGGAGGCGGGCCTTACTCGATTACTTGCGCTTTACTCCTCGAACTACCCAGTGAAGATCGGTCCGATTCGATCTGCTCGCATTAGCGATATCGACATTCTTGCTGAATATGGTCGAGTTGGATTCATCTTCAGTGGTGCTCAGTCAAAGATGTATCCGGTCATTGATGGCGCGAACCTTGCCAACATAGGTGCGCAGCGGAATCCTCCTTCGGTCTACTTCCGGGACGCGCTTCGCTTTGCGCCAACCAATATGTTCGTCTATCCCGAGAAATTGTTGGAGGTCGATCCCAATGCTGAGTCCATCGATCGTGTCCGTGCGCCGGGGTGGAACTTCGGTCCGAATCCTGGCGTTGGGAAAGCAATCTCAAGGGCAGAAGTTTCCTGGCCTAACGCAAAGTATGCGGTGCAGTGGTCGACCGATGAGGATCGGTGGTTGATTGAGTTCAATGGCGAGGCCAATCTCACGCCCGATGGTTATCAACTCGGCTCACCAACTTTCGTAATCCAAGTAGTTTCGATTGTTCCGTCAGGGTTCGGTGACCGATTCGGCGGGATCACACCAAAGAGTGAGGTAATCGGAACCGGGAAGGCTTACTTATTGCGTGATGGTCAAGTGATCGAAATTCAATGGAGTCGAACAAGCGCGTCGGTGCCTACGCAGTGGTCTCTACTCGATGGAACACCAGCCCCATTCGAACGCGGACAGATTTGGATCGCACTGACCGAGAACGAGCCCACATTCGAGTACGCCGTCGATGCGACAGGGAGTAAGAGGGAGAAGTAGACTCCCTCCTCTCCAAGCCGCCTCTGGGCCGCTTGATGGAGAGAGACGAAGAATCGCGACGAAGAGGGAGTGATGATGTCGAGCACATCTGACCAGGCGAGTACGGGCCGAGTCGTTGGGTCCTCGCGCGTCAAGCGCGGTATGGCTGAAATGCTCAAAGGTGGCGTCATCATGGATGTCGTCAACGCCGAGCAAGCCAAGATCGCTGAGGATGCTGGTGCCGTCGCAGTCATGGCTCTCGAGCGAGTGCCGGCGGATATCCGCGCTCAAGGTGGCGTCGCTCGTATGTCAGATCCCGAGATGATCGCTCAGATCCAAGCCACCGTCACTATCCCGGTCATGGCCAAGGCTCGAATCGGACACTTCGTTGAGGCTCAAGTCCTTCAAGCGATCGGCGTGGATTACATCGATGAGTCTGAAGTTCTAACTCCCGCCGACTACACCCATCACATCGATAAGTGGAATTTCACGGTCCCGTTCGTCTGCGGTGCTACCAAACTCGGTGAGGCGCTCCGTCGTATCAATGAGGGCGCCGCGATGATTAGATCAAAGGGCGAAGCAGGAACTGGAGACGTCTCCAATTCGACAACTCATATGCGCGCAATTGCAGATGAGATGCGTCGCCTCTCCTCGATGCGCGAGGACGAGCTCTATGTCGCGGCTAAGGAATTGCAGGCGCCTTATGAATTGGTCAAGGAAGTTGCAGAGAGCGGACGCCTTCCCGTGGTCCTCTTCACTGCAGGTGGAATCGCAACTCCTGCGGATGCTGCGATGATTATGCAACTTGGCGCTGACGGTGTCTTCGTTGGTTCTGGAATCTTCAATTCAGGAAATCCGGCAAAGCGCGCAGAATCAATCGTCTGAGCGGCCACCTATTTCAGTGACCCCAAAGTGGTAGCCGAGACATCTAAGGGTCTTGGTGAGGCGATGGTTGGTATCAATGTTGCCGACATTCCAGTTCCTCATCGCCTCGCTGAGCGCGGCTGGTAATTCGGGCAGGTTACGAATAGGCGTTGACGGTTCTTTGACCGTCTTTGGAGGATCAATCGATGTCTCGTATCGGAGTCTTGGCGCTCCAGGGGGATGTACGAGAGCACCTTCGCGCCATCGCTGAATGCGGTGCGGATGGCTTTCCCGTGAAGAGCCGTGCGGAGCTTGCTTCCTGCGACGGTCTCATCATTCCGGGTGGCGAATCGACCACAATCGCGAAACTCGCGCGCAATTTCGATCTCTTCGATCCGATCGTCGATGCGATCACAACAGGGCTTCCCGTCTATGGCTCCTGCGCTGGAATGATCTTGCTTGCAGATCGAGTCCTTGATGCGATGAGCGGTCAGGAGACCTTCGGCGGTCTCGATGTCACGGTGCGAAGGAACGCGTTCGGGCGCCAAGTGGATTCTTTCGAAAGTGATATCGATTTCCTTGCGATAAAGCCATTCAAGATCACCGCAGTCTTCATTCGTGCTCCCTGGGTTGAAGAGGTAGGAGAGTCGGTCCAAGTCTTGGCTCGGGTCAATGATCACGCAGTAGCGGTTCGATACCGGAACCTCTTCGCCACTTCCTTCCATCCAGAACTTAACAAGGACACCCGAGTGCATCGGTACTTCATTGAAGAAGTGGTCGCACCGAATCTGTCGAAGCGCGCCACTTTTGGTTCGAAGGATCAGGTCCATGAAGGCGAGACGCGGTAGCCATGTCAGGTC
>JBJTGO010000288.1:0-1483 GCA_046093985.1 Actinomycetota bacterium | reverse complement strand
TCGTGCTCTTCTTTGGGATTCAGTGGTTGGTTATCCCATTGATCCGCGCGCTACCGATCTAATCAGCGCGGCAACCTTCAACTAAGAACCCTGGCGCTCCAGGCGGAGGGCAAGACCGATCTCATTCTCGGCAAGAGCGAGCGAACTATTTCTCTCGATCGAGGTGGCCAGTACTTCCTCGCTGATGTGGTGGGCGTGAGCAGTGATCGCTCTTGCATGTTCCTCGCTCGCATTCCAGACCAGTTTGATTCGGTCTGAGATATCGAATCCAAGAGCCTTGCGCTCATCCTGGATCAATCGAATCGCTTCGCGAGCGATGCCTTGAGCGATGAGTTCTGGCGTGAGCGTGAGGTCGAGGGCGAGGCTTTCGCCATGAGCAGATGCGTAGGTCCATCCCTCGCGCGGTGTCTCAGTGATCAAGACATCCTCTGCAGTGATCCGAGCGCTTTGCGCTGTGCCATCACTATCGGTGTAGCCAATGGTCGTTGACCCTTGAGCCCGAAGCGTCGCCACTAACTCGGCAGCGTTGTGAGCATGAATCGCCTTGGCGATCGCTTGAACTGATGCTCCATAGGAGGCGCCGAGTGATCTGAAGTTCGCCTTGACTGAGACATCGACCAAATCGCCAGATACAGAGAGATCGTCGAGAGCAAGGACGTTGAGTTCATCCGAAATCTGATCACGTAACTCCTCGGGTAGAGATTGCCATCCACTCGCTGAGATGAGGGCACGAGAGAGAGGTTGTCGAATCTTGACCGCCGACTCAGCACGTGCGGCGCGACCGAGCTCGACGAGGCGACGAGTGAGAGCCACCTGTTGTGATAACTCATTGTCGATCAAGGATGAATCTGAGATCGGGAAGGAGGCGAGATGCACTGACTCTGCAGCGCCACCTTTCACCGGAGTGATCAAGTTCTGCCAGACATGTTCGGTGATGAAAGGCACCATCGGTGCCATCAAGAGCGTCAGGTTCTCCAAGCAGTAGTGGAGAGTCTCGAGCGCTGCGGGGTCGCCATCCCAGAACCTTCGACGCGAGCGTCTGACATACCAATTCGAGAGTTGATCGATGAACTCAGCGATTACTCGACCACTCTCTTGTGAGTCGAAGTGGGAGAGTGCCTGATCGACTTGTTGGATCAAGAGGTGGAGTTCGCTGATGATCCATCGATCGAGGAGATGCGCGCTCTGCGGGGCTGATCCAGTCTCGGAAGGAGTGAAGCCCGCAGCCTTTGCGTAGAGAGTCTGGAAGGAGACCGTGTTCCAGTAAGTGAGCAAGGTCTTTCGAACTACCTCCGAGATGAGGTCATGGCCGACGCGACGCGCGCTCCATGGTGATCCTGCCGCGAGCATGAACCAACGGACGGCATAAGCCCCATGTTGATCCATCAGAGACATCGGCTCCAGCACATTGCCGAGATGTTTACTCATCTTCCGACCGTCTTTGTCGAGGATGTGGCCGAGGCAGAGGACGCTGCGATAGGAG
>JBJTGO010000287.1:0-5239 GCA_046093985.1 Actinomycetota bacterium | reverse complement strand
CTGATGTGGTGCATTCCGCGCATCAAGGGACCTGCGATCGGATGATCGAAGACTTGTTTCTTTGCCATGAAACGAACGAGACGACCAGCAGGGAGCGCTGCGGTACCGGCGATTGCAAAATCGAGGTAGCCGATGTGGTTGATCGCCATCACCGCACCACCGCGTCGCGGGATATTCGCTTCGCCAAGGATCGTGAATCGCAAGCCCAAGTACCTCCAAAGGCCTTGAACGATCTTGATGATGGGGGGATAGACGAGATCAGCCATCAGTTGATTGGACCTCTACGCACTGGTTCACGCTTTCCTTGCTGCAAGAGCTTCTTCATAGAGTCTGCGCGCTCGATACGAAGATCGCACCAAGGGACCACTCATCACGCCGAGGAATCCGACTTCCCGTGCTTCGGCAGCCAACTCCACGAACTCCTCTGGTTTGACCCACCGCTCTACCGGATGGTGGCGGTTGGTGGGGCGGAGGTATTGCGTGATCGTGATCAAGTCACATCCGGCAGCGCGCATATGGCGCAAGGCATCGGAGATCTCTTCACGAGTCTCGCCCATGCCAAGAATCAGATTCGACTTGGTGATCAGACCGAAGGCGCGTGCTTTCTCTATGACGGAGAGTGATCGCTCGTAATTGAAGGCGGGGCGTATTCGCTTGAAGATCCTCGGCACGGTCTCGACATTATGTGCAAAGACCTCGGGTCTTGAGGAGAAAACTTCAGCTAGGAGTTCATCACGTGAGGAGAAGTCAGGGGCGAGCATCTCAACGCCGCAACCAGGGACCTTCTCGTGGATCGCCCTGATCGTCTCCGCGTAAAGCCATGCTCCTTCATCGTCAAGATCGTCGCGAGCAACACCTGTGACAGTGGCATACCGCAACTCCATGCGCTCCACCGATTCAGCAACCCGGCGCGGTTCATCGAGGTCAAGGGCTTTTGGTTTTCCCGTTGCGATGTTGCAAAAGTCGCATCGTCTGGTGCAGACATCGCCGCCGATGAGGAATGTCGCTTCGCGATCCTCCCAACATTCGAAGATGTTCGGACAAGCCGCCTCTTGGCAGACTGTATGAAGACTTTCACGTGAGACGAGGGATCGAAGGCCGGAGTAGTTCGGTCCCATAACAGCGCGCGTCTTGATCCAGTCAGGCTTTCTCTCTATCGGGACCGCAGCATTCTTCGCTTCGATACGAAGTAGCTTCTTTCCATCCTTGGAGTGGCCCGAGATGATGGTCATGAGAGCGCCCCAAGAATCGGCACCATCTTCGATTGGATCTTTGGAAGAAGATCAAAGACTGAGATATCTCGGCCTAGTTCTTTGGAGATGGATGTGACAGCGGCGTCGTTGATGCCACAGGGAACGATTTCATCGAAAGAAGCGAGCGAGCAATTCGCGTTGATTGCAAATCCATGCATGGTCACACCTTGTGCGACACGGATCCCGATCGCCGCGATTTTGCGAACTCCATCGATCCAGACTCCCGATCTACCTTCGACGCGACCACCGACGATCCCAAAGTCAGCGAGAAGATCGATGATGCCGCCTTCGATCTCACGGACGTATCCGACAAGTTCTTGGGGGTTGCGAAGTCGAAGGATCGGATATCCAATCAATTGCCCTGGACCATGCCATGTGATCTTCCCGCCTCGATCAACATCGACGACAGGAGTCGTTGAGAGGGGGCGCTCTACTGGTTCTGTCCTCTTGCCTGCAGTGAAGACTGGTTGATGTTCAAGCAGGAGGAGGGTGGAAGGCCGAAGCCGCGCGACAACCTCATCATGGATCGTCCGTTGAAGATCGAGAGTCTGGTGGTACTCCTGCGGACCGCTCTCCAAGAGCGAGAGGAGGCGAAGAGAATCGACTCCAGTGGCGATGGGTGCCTCTACGGGAGTCATGAAGTAAGCCTAGAGCCGGCGCGAAGTGAGCGACCTACCGAACTAGGCTTGGCAGGTTGCCGAGCGGTTTCGGTAGCGTGGGGATGACGGCGGATGTGGCGAAGAGAACATCACCTCAAACCACCCAGTTCGAGTCACAGTGAGCTCTCATGAGCCCTGGTCAACAAGGAAAGAGACGGTCATCCAAGTGTCGAGTTCTCAGGAAACGAAGCCTGCGGTCAAAGGTCGCAAAGCCCTCTATATCGCCATCGTGACGATCATTGCATGGTTGGCGATCGGTGGGGTCTCGGGACCGGTCTTCTCCAAGATCTCTTCGGTTCAGGAGAACGACAACTCTGCCTTCCTGCCTGAGAGCGCTGAGTCGACCCTTGCAAGTGAAGTCATCGTCAAGTTCCAAGATCAATCTGCGGAGCTTCTTCCAACGCTGATCCTCTTGGAAGGCGCTGTCGGACCATCGAGCGACCCAGCGCTCTTTGCGAAGATCAATGAGTACGCGCTAACGCTCCCTGAGAAGACACTTCCAGAGTCGGGCAAGAAGTTGAGTACCTATCTCGCTCCTGGAATTCCTCTTGCCGTGATCCCATCTGCTGATGGGAAGGCAACGCTGATCAACTTCCAGATCAATAGCGTCCTCGCTGGAGAGAGTATTGGCGATGAGCCTGCGCTTCCACTCCTGATCAAGTTCATCCGCGAGGATGTGAAGGCGACATTCGAAGAGGCAAACTCTGGCGCAGAAGTCGATGCTTATGTCACCGGCGCAGGCGGAATTCTCGCGGATCTCTTCAATGCCTTCGGTTCGATCGACACCACGCTCTTTCTCACCACACTCGGAGTTGTCTCGATCATCTTGATTTTGGTCTATCGCTCGCCACTACTCTGGCTGATTCCGCTCTTCAACGCCGTCTTCGCTCTTACCTTTGCGACGTTCATCGTCTATCACTTGGCAAAGAACGACATCATCGACCTCAATGGTCAAACGCAGGGAATCCTTGATGTCCTGGTCTTGGGTGCGGCGACGGATTACGCATTGCTCTTGATCTCGCGTTATCGCGAGGAGTTACACAAACATCAATCTCGCTATCAGGCGATGGCGATCGCGTGGCGCGGCACAGTGGAGCCGATCCTTGCTTCTGGAGGAACCGTGATCGCAGGTTTGATGGTCCTTCTCCTCTCCGACCTCTCGAGCAATCGCGGCCTAGGTCCAGTGGGATCGATCGGCATCGCCTGCGCCATGCTTGCAGCCCTCACGTTCTTACCTGCAGCGCTCGTCCTCCTCGGGCGATGGATCTTCTGGCCGAAGGTTCCGAAGTTCGATCATGATGATGAGAAGCTCTCTGGCATTTGGGCCAAGATCGGCTCTCTCGTCGATCGCAAACCACGACAGATCGGCATCGCAACTGCGCTCGGCCTCATCATCTTTGCGGGCTTCTCGTTCTCGCTCAACACTTCAGGTGTCGCGCAGACAGATGTCTTCACCTCGAAGCAGGACTCTGTCATCGGACTTGAGAGATTAGGACTTCACTTTCCCAGCGGTGAAGGAACACCAGTCGAGATCGTTGTGAAGGAAGATCGGGTGGCGCGAGCTTCTGCAGCGCTTCTTGCGCTTGATCAAGTTGCGACTGTCACTCCAGTGACTATTCGTGACATGGCTACCGGCGCTCCAACATCGACCCCGAAGGTCGTTGAGGGAAGCGTCCTCCTCAATGCGATTCTTGAAGTGCCTGCTGACTCTGGCGAAGCAAAGGAATTGATTCCGACAATCCGCGAGACGGTGAAGGAAGTCGATCCGACCGCTCTGGTCGGAGGCCAGACTGCAATCGGCTTTGATATCGATCAATCATCTCGCCGAGATAATCAAGTGATCATCCCCATCGTCTTGGTACTGATCGCATTGATCCTTGCCCTCCTGCTGCGCAGTATTCTCGCTGCCGGATTGTTGCTCTTGACCGTGGTGCTCTCATTCGCGGCCACGCTCGGTGTATGCGCCTTGGTCTTCGAGAATGTCTTTGGTTTCCCATCGACTGATGCTGCATTCCCGCTCTTCGCCTTCGTCTTCCTCGTAGCTCTTGGCATCGATTACAACATCTTCCTGATGACTCGCGTCCGTGAAGAGGCACAGTCGATCGGAACCCGTGCCGGAATCATCAAGGGCCTTACTGTCACAGGTGGTGTCATCACTTCTGCCGGAATCGTCTTGGCAGCGACCTTCGGTGTCCTTGGCGTTCTGCCGCTCGTCTTCTTGGCGCAACTCGGCTTCGCTGTTGCATTCGGCGTACTCCTCGATGCGCTCGTCGTTCGATCGCTCTTGGTCCCAGCGTTGGTGCGCATCATCGGACCGAAGATCTGGTGGCCATCGAAGTTGCAGCATGAGAACACCAGCGCTTGATGTAGCGATTGTCGGAGCTGGGCTCACTGGCCTCGCTGCTGCGCGACGCGCCGCTGAGTTGGGTCTTCGCGCGGAAGTCTTCGAAGCGAGCGATGGCGTAGGCGGACGAGTCAGAAGCGATCGCGTCAATGGCTTCATCTGTGATCGTGGTTTTCAATTGATCAACCCTGCCTACCCAGCGCTGGCGCGCTTCCTGCCAAAGGATTACCAAGGACCCAGTACCTTTCATCGTCTCGCCCGTGGCGTGGATGTCATCATCGGGGAGCGGAGACATCGCCTTGGGGATCCTCTAGCGAGCCTCACTTACTTGACCGGAGATCTTTCGACTGCGACCGGGAGCCTTGGCGAGAAGGTGAGGTTCGCTCGTTACCTACAGCGGATCTCTCGGGGCAAAGATCACGAGCAGAGTGCGAACCCCAACGATGAACCATCTTTCGAAAGTGAGATGTTGGAATCGGGTATCGGAACTTTCTATGCGCGTGTCATCGGACCCTTTGCAAGTGGTGTCTTCCTCAATCTTCCATCTCGCATCTCGGCACGCGTCGCTCGTGAGTTGATTCATTACTTTCTGATTGGTCAGCCGGGACTTCCTCACGGTGGCGTCGGTGAGTTATCGAAACTCTTGGCTAAGGGTGTTGACCTCCACCTCAGAAGTACGGTCGATGAGATCGCAGATAACTACATTCGCGTTGGTCGAAGGAAGGTTCCCGCTCACGCAGTCATCATGGCAACGGATCCGATGACGGTTGAGTCTCTAGTTTCGCTCGATGGGTTCGGGAAGAAGGGGAGAGCAAAGTTCTCGACCGCGATGTCTGCGAGTACGACGTGGTATCACAGCACCGAAGACCAGGATTTTCCTGCCACGCTTCGCATCGATGGGGGAGGAGGCGGACCAGTCACCAACACCATCGCAATCTCTCGCCTTGCTCCCGAATACGCACCAAAGGGAAAGACCCTTCTTT
>JBJTGO010000286.1:0-1082 GCA_046093985.1 Actinomycetota bacterium | reverse complement strand
GAAGATAGAAGAGAGCATCAAGCCACGCTGGATGGGAGAAATTCCAAGCATGGAACTGGAGGAGTGAGACTTGATCCGTCTGCAATCGCTTGAGTCGATTGTGGACCGCAGACTTGACCATCTCACGGGTGACTGGACCGGGCTTGGGGACCCACTTGGTGAGCATGGTGCACTCTTTGCCTGCAGTGAAGTCCTTCTTGAATGTCCCAGCGATGATCTCAGCAGAGCCATAGTGATCAGCCATGTCGAAGGTAGTAAGACCCGCGTTGGCATACCCAGTCATGAAGTTCGCCGTGGAGTGAGGGTCGAGAGTCTTTCCACTCTTTTCCATGTCAGCGATCTGCCATAGGCCAGTTACTACCCGCGAGATCTCTAACCCACTTGAAAGGCGAACTCTCTCAACGCTCATGCGAGATTAGAAAGTGTCATTTAGCGAATCGACCACTTCACTGTCACAGTGACAGTGACTTCTTGCTGTCCTAGGTCGATAACGGTTGATCCAGCGTCATTCTTCTCCATGGCAAAGATTGGTCCACCATAGCTAGGGGCAGAGCCCTCAACCAGTGAGATGACTTTTCCTAACTTCACCTCAAGAAGTGCGATATCGCCGATGTGAACGATGACAGGGTGATCCAAGGGGCGCCCTTTGACCTCATAGATGCGCCTGACGGCTAACTCGTTCTCGGCATCACCACCAAGGCCATAGACCGTCTCGGTCGGAAAGACCACAAGATGACGCTCTCGCAAGGCTCTCGCTGCATCAGCAAGAGTCTCTGAGGTGCAATGCGAGATGATGGACACCTGTGAATTCTCCCATTCATTTCACTTTTCCACTTTCTTCCGGGAAACTAGTGGGATGAAGCGCTCAAAGAAGTTCCTTCTCACAAGCATTCTTACCTTTGGTATTGCCCTCTCTGGAGTGACAGCAAGCGACGCAAGCGCTGAAACAAGACAGATAACGGTCTCGGCTGAAGGTAAGGTGAGCGTGACACCTGATGCGGTCCGCATCTATGCCACAGTCTCACTTGTTCGTGCGAGTTCAAAGACCGCTCTTGAGTCAGCCAATGGCGTCTCGTCAAAGG
>JBJTGO010000285.1:0-1389 GCA_046093985.1 Actinomycetota bacterium | reverse complement strand
GGCAAAGATTGGTCCACCATAGCTAGGGGCAGAGCCCTCAACCAATGAGAGGACTTTTCCTAACTTCACTTCAAGAAGAGATGCGTATGAGCGAGCCTTTGCGCGAGCATTCTTGACTGCATTCTCGCGTGCGCTCGCTGTTGCGCTCGCAGCATCAAAGACAAATGGTGATACCGAGTTGACCTGTAGATCATCGCCACCAGCCGTCACGATGGCATCGACGACACTTCCAGCAGTGGATGCGTTCTTGATGACCACATCGAAACTCTGTGATGCCCGATATCCAACGAGGGTAGAGCCCTTATCTTGGGAATAGTTGTATTCGGGATAGACAGTGACGCTCTGAGTCCTGATCTCTTTGCGGTCGACTCCACTTGCAAGGAAGGCTGCACGCACCTTTGACGAGACGCCATTGGCTGACTCAAGAGCGGTCTTTGAACTCGCACGAACAAGTGAGACGGTGGCATAGATGCGGACCGCATCAGGTGTCACGCTCACCTTGCCTTCAGCCGAGACCGTTATCTGTCTTGTTTCAGCGTTGGCGCCACTTGCTGTCACGCCAGAGAGGGCGATACCAACGGTAAGAATGCTGGTAAGAAGGAACTTCTTTGAGCGCTTCATCCCGCTAGTTTCCCGGAAGAAAGTGGAAAAGTGAAATGAATGGGAGAATTCACAGGTGACCATCATCTCGCATTGCACCTTAGAGACTCTCGCTGATGCAGCGAGAGTCTTGCGAGAGGGTCATCTTGTGGTCTTTCCAACAGAGACGGTCTATGGCCTTGGTGGTGATGCCGAGAATGAGTTAGCCGTTAGGCGTATCTATGAGGTCAAAGGACGTCCGCTGGATCACCCTGTCATCGTTCACATCGGCGATATCGCACTTCTTGACTATTGGATCAGTGAGATTCCGGATTATGCAGTCGCTCTTGCGAGGGATTTTTGGCCCGGTTCCATGACTCTGGTGCTCTCAAGATCAGATGCTGCAAAAGACTTCATCACAGGCGGTCAAGAGAGCGTCGGAATTCGAGTTCCTGCTCATCCACTCGCACTCCAACTCTTGAAGGAGTTCCATTCCCAAGGTGGCAAGGGAGTTGCGGCGCCAAGCGCCAATAGGTTTGGAGAAGTATCACCAACGACTGCTCAAGCAGCAGAAGATGGTCTGGGGCCCAGACTCGCTCTGAGTGACATGATTCTTGATGGTGGTCCTTCTTTTGTGGGTATTGAATCGACAGTTATTGATTGCAGAGGCGAAAGTCCGCGGGTTCTTCGACCCGGTGCCATCACTAAGGAGATGATTCGTCAATCAACAGGGTTGGATGTCGATGAATCTCAAAATTCCATTCGAGTATCCGGAGCACTTGAGAATCACTATGCACCGCGGGCTCGAGT
>JBJTGO010000284.1:0-2204 GCA_046093985.1 Actinomycetota bacterium | reverse complement strand
ACCTTGTACTGCAACTCTTCGCCATTGAAGGGCGGTACGTTGCCATCGTAGACGGTCGCATTTGTGGTCACGATACCCAAGACTCTTGATGAATCAGCGAGGCAAGAGTTATTGCTGATTCCATCGATTGTGCTCAAATTCCAAACAACTGACTCGCCACTTGCTCGGTCACCAGCGAGGTCACGGAACATCTCAAGCCATTTGAAGTCTCCCCAGTGAGAGAAGGGATAGTGGCGCCCACCGCCGCCAAAGAGCGATGACGCTGGGTTGCCGCCCATAGCGGCGATTGCGCTCTGTTCCTCGCTCGTTGTGTTCTCACGTGTAGCTATTGCGGAGAAGCGAGAGACTCGAACTGGCTCGCCCGAAATCTCAAGACGATTGGTTTCGCTGTTGATCGATGTGATTGAAAGTTCTGGTGCCGTGAGTCGACCACGGAACCATCCAGCAATCGACTTACTCATGCGAACATTGAGATGGACTCGGACACCATCAGGAAATAGTTGCGGCACGCCACAAACCGAACTTTCCTCCCAAACGCAGTTTGCGGAGTTGGCTGGTTGGGCGCGTGGAGTTTCGAGGTAGGGGTAGACGGAAGCCTCCAGCCATGCCGCATAGAAGGTCCTCTTAGCCCGATCCCACTTGAATGTCATCCGAACGAGAGGGGCATAGGTGCTGGCGTTACCACCATGAGTAAATCCCGGAATTGTGTAGAGCGGTGTCGACTTGAAGGCAGGTAAACCCTTACTTGGTACTGCTTCAAAAGTCTTTGAAGTCACCGACCGGATGAATTGACCAGAGACTTTCGCTGACCCATCTCTACTCATTGCGATTGACTCGATGCAGTGGCCATCATTCGCATCGACGCATGGTCCTAGAAGTGCAGTGCCTTGAAATTGAAGGTTGGGATCAGAGAGGTCGCAATCTCCCTTCTCATATTCGACATCACAGGCACGCTCTTGAAAGACGCCTGAGCTCTTCACATTGAAAACAACACGACGCTGTGAACTCGATGGAGTCCAAGTTTCCTCAACCGCAACCAACTCCTCGCCAGGCTTTACGTCGCGAGGAAGCTGCCAAGACTCTGCTCCTGCGTCTGACATCGAAGAAGCTAGAAAGGAGAGGGAAAGTACGAGAGATCCCCAAGTTCGTCTCTTCGTCATGCCTTCTTGTATCCCTTCGGACACTTGGACCCAGCAAACTTCTTACTCGCGCCGGCCTTTAGACACGTCACTGACTTCTTGGCTTTCTTGGTGACCAAAGGCTTGCCCGCCTCTTGTGGAGTTGAGTTCGTTGAAGGCGAATTTGCTTTTGTGGACTCCTCCGAATTGCTCTTGAAGGTCAACTTGAGTACCGGTGAGGAATATGTGAATCCGTAAGCATTGAATGTGAGGTTGTCTGTAGTGCTGTCGTACTTGGCGGCGATGGTGGCGACTTTGACCTCGCCATCGTTGTAGACGATTTCAAGTCGAGCATTGCCTGCGGCCTGAGCGGGTTCAACACCGAAGCGAGACTTGATGTAACGACCTCGAATCTGACCCTCAAACCAACCTTCGACGACGGATCCATCGACGTCGTAGTGAGGCGCACCAACCTGCATCACAAGAGCACTCTCGCTCGGATCCCAACGAAGATTCCCACCACAATTCCAGCCATTGGTTCCGGTGATCATGTCACCCGGATTCTGTAGTAGGAGTTCGTCGCTCCATGATGGTCTGCTGACGAAGAAGATGGAATTCCACAAACCCCAGCCACCTTGGCGAGCACGTTCCAAGTTCTTCTTACATACATCAAGGTTCTCGAACTCACTATCGCCATTGTTCCAAGGCATATAGGCAAATCTCGCACTGAGGGTGAAGCGACCGAAGCCGTCTCTCTCTGAGAAGGAGATCGCAGGAGCTCGTCCGTTACTTGAGACTCCACCAACGAGGCCTTTGAGATTGTTGGACTTGAGAGTCACTTCAAAACGTTCTTCGAATTTCTTTGTGAACCAGGCGCACTCCTGAGAGACAGCAGGACCTGTGGCGTTCAATTGGAATGAGTATCGGGCAGCGCGGACATCGATTGTGATCGCGTTCGGATTTATGGAGCAGGGCGTTACGAGACCATCGAATTCGTAGTTCCCAACCCAGAAGATGGGTTTCTCGAGGTATTGGGCGCTGTACCCGTCAGGATGGTCCCGGTATTTCGTTTGGAATGTCTTGTAG
>JBJTGO010000283.1:0-8314 GCA_046093985.1 Actinomycetota bacterium | reverse complement strand
GGTTGTTGCAATCCATGCAGCGCCGAATGGTGTGAATATCAATGACGGGTGCGGGTCGACGCATATGGAGTCGTTGGTGGCGAAGGTGCGTGAGGTCGGTGCGGATTTGGGGATTGCGCATGATGGCGATGCGGATCGGGCGTTGATGTGTGATGCGGCGGGCGAGATCATCGATGGTGATCAGATTCTTGCGATCCTTGCGTTGGATTTGGATGCGGGGGCGCGGTTGGCGGGAAAGCGCGTCGTTGGAACGGTGATGTCGAATTTGGGTTTTGTGAATGCGATGGCGGGGAGCGGGATCGAGGTCGTGAAGACGGCGGTCGGGGATCGGTATGTGCTGGAGCGGATGGTTGCGGAGGAGTTGAACCTTGGTGGGGAGCAGTCGGGGCATGTGATCATGCGCGATTTTGCCAATACCGGTGATGGAGTTTTGACGGGCTTGCAGGTGATGCGAGTGATTGCGCGGTCGGGAAAGAGTGCGGCGGAGTTGGCGTCAGTTGTTTCGCGGTATCCGCAGGTGCTGGTCAATGTGCGCGGGGTCGATAAGGCGCGGCTTGATGGGCATGAGGGATTGCGGGTGAAGGTTGCGGAGTATGAGGCGGAGTTGGGTGCGCGTGGGCGGGTGTTGTTGCGTGCGTCGGGGACGGAGCCGTTGGTGCGGGTGATGGTTGAGGCGTATGAGGAGAGTGTGGCGCGGGAGATTGCGGAGAGTTTGGCGGAGTTTGTGAAGCGGGAGTTGGGGGTTTAGGGCTCTAGGGCTTTAGTTTCGGATTTTGCGGGATTTGAATGCTTTGTGACATTTGAATGTTTTGCGAGATTTAGAGTGACCACCCTGGCTATCCATTCGGAAGAACCCTATGAGCACTTATCACCAGGGTGGAACGTTTGGACAAATCATAGGGAATCTAAGGCCTCCATTCAAGTCAATTTACCCAGGTCTTTGAATATCCACAGATCCTTAGATTCCATGATCAAAGCAATTACCGAGTTCGTAGGTTCTGCGGATGCGAATTCCACCGTCAGGAGAGTATTTCTCACCTAAGTCCCACTTTCTATTCATTGATGAATCAGGCAATTTCGACTTTGGAAGCACGGGTAGTGCTCATTTTGTGATGGCCGGAGTCCTTACGTCTGACCCCCTAAGGTCGGCGTTGCCGCTTCAGGCCCTTCGATATCGTTTGCTTGAACAAGGGATCAATTTGTCTAGCTTTCACGCATCACCCGATCTACAAGTGGTGCGGGATTCGGTGATTCAGGAGATTTCAACTCTGCCGGACTTGAGGGCCCATGTTGTCTTCGGTGACAAAGAGCAACTACATCCGTCGCTGAAGAACATGCAGGACCTTCACTTCCATTTCACGACAGCCTTGATGCAGTTTCACCTAGATGCCGGACATGTCCAAGACTCGAGTCAGCTTGTCGTGGTGATTGATCAGAGCCTAACGACGAGGGGTCAGGCGGCTTTCAATTTGAGCATCAAGCCGATTATCAAGAAGTATCGAAAAAAGTTCCACATCTTCTTTCAGTCTATGAAGACGGATTTCAACGGGCAGATTGCCGATTACGTGGCATGGGCGAAGTTCAAGCAGCTGGAGAGTGATGAGCATCGACCATGGCAGGCGTTGAGCAGGTCGTTGACGATTACCGAGCAGGAAATCAAAGGTGGAAAGGCGGAAGATTTTTGGATTTAGCTGGGGATTACCGGGCGATTTAGAGTGACCACCCTGGCTATCCGACTGGAAGAACCCTATGAGCCCGTATCACCAGGGTGGAACGTTTGAGCGAACTCTAGCAAATTGTTAGCGCTTCTTGAAACCTTTGGGACAGGTCTTCGTTGAGACTTTCTTGATCGTCTTTCCTTGGATGCAGGTGATGGTTTGGACTTTTTCTGTGACTGACTCCTTCACCGTGGTGGAAGTTGTCTTTGGGTTGACTTCAGAAGACTTTGCGGAAGTACCACTTGCTTCCAGTCGAATCCTTATGGTGTTCGCGGAGTAGGTGAATCCAGCGACTTGGAAGTCCAGATACCTTTCGCCAACCTTGAAGGACGACGTGAAGATCTTTTCTTGACCATCTTGGCTCACCACGGAGATAGTGGCACGTGCGCTGACTGCATCTTTACCCCAAAGGCAGGTTGCGACTTCACGACTGATGGAGAGCTTGTAAAAGCCGCCTGCAACCTTTCCACTCTCATCAAGGTGGGGTGAGGCAATCTTGAACTCGAGACTCTGTTCTTTTGCATTCCACTTAGGAGGAGTCGGCTTCATCACGGTCGCGTTGGAACTGACTACACCACTGACACCAAGCTCTCTTTTACATGATGTCAACCACTCAAAGTCCGTAGAAAGCAAACCTACTGACCTGAAGAACCAGACCGAGCTGGTGCGAATTGATTTGAACTTTGTTGCCTTCTCCAGGCTGATCCATGATGCAATCGCTCCACTCATGGATCCATCAGTGTGCACACCTGAGGCATTGTTGACCCAGTTCTGTAGGCCAGAAAGATCATTTTCGTCTTCTGGGTATGGGCGGCCCTTCGAAAGGTCCAGTAATGCTCCAGTCTCCGCCTGAACACTCTTTGCTGCCTTGATCATCTCTCGGTACCCGAATTCATTTCGTGGCAAGTATCCGACTGCTGATGGGACTGAGGAAGTGCTTCCTGCAAATGAGACTTCGATCGTGTTCGCACGCCTTTCTGTGGTGACACGAGCATTAGCGGTACGAGAGATCATGAAGCCGTGGGAGGCGAAGGCATCCTTCAAGAGGTCCAGTTTTGCAGTGACTTCAAGCGTCCGCGGGGTTGCGTCTTCGACTCGGCGAACGCAATAGAGATCATCTTTCTCCTTACCAGGAAAACACCAGAGATTGAACTGATTCCAAAGTCCTGTCTCGGGGATGGCGTAACTCTTTGCCCATGCATCAATTGAATTCCAGTCCGCATCCTCATCAACGATCACCGGGGAGACTTCGATATTGACGGCGCCGCCGGCCCATATCGCTGCGCTGCCTCTTTCGAGAGGTGCAGATTGGTTGGACATAATTCCTTGAAACACGGCACTGACTAGATACTTGTTGCCACCTGGGTGTCGCAATCCAGGAAAAGTCCAGATGCTCGGTTTAGATCCAAGAGGAATTCTTCTTTCGAGATCCTCTTTCAAGGCAATTTTGCCCGTCGAATACTTCCAAGGCGGAGTCTTTGGAGCACAAATGTTTCCCTCGCAACCCGCGAAGAATCCATCCCAAGTGATGGGGAGGTAGGAGTCGAGCTTTCCACTCACTGTCTTGCCGGAGTCATCAATGTAATTGACTTGAGAAATGCAGTCCGATGAGTCCTTCTCGCACAGTGGGAGGCTGACTTGGATTCCAGACTGTCCCGAAGCACGTCCTGGACTTGAACTCCATGAGCGTGCCGGATGAAAGTCCAGGGAGCCGCTATCGAATGTGTAGGCAACAGATCCTTCAGGGATTGGATTGCCGTAGTTGTCGACGCGCGAATGTGCGGGCGATGATGATGCGACGAAGATGGCGAGTATCCAGAGCGCGACAGTGGAGGTCTTCATCCAAGTCGACTTCATTTGCGCCCTCCAAGTACCATGGGGACAAGATAGAACATATTCAAGAAGACTTCTTTAGCGCTTCTTGAAACCTTTTGGACAGGTCTTCGTTGAGACTTTCTTGATCGTCTTTCCTTTGATGCAGGTGATCTTCTTTGCGGAAGTTGGTTTAGTGGTGACTGCAGTCGGAGTTGGTGTTGGTGTCGGCTTCACTTCGGGCTCAGGCTTTTGCATCGAGATCTTCACGGCCGGGTTTGAATAGGTAAAGCCATATGCGCGAAGGTCGATCCAGTCCTTGTCCGTGATGTAATTCGCTGTGACGGTTGCAGTTTTTGTTGTTCCATCCTTGTAAACGACCTCGACTTTGGCGTAGCCGGTCGCTTCTTGTGGCGAGATCCCCCACCATTCGCGGGCAAGGCGACCACGGATCTTCAATTCAAGCCAGCCATCGACCACCGTTCCATCAGGGTAGTAATGAGGTGCGGCGACATTGACGACGAGTTGGCGCTCATTCTTGTCCCAGAAGATTCCGTACTGACACCACCAGCCATTGGTGCCCATCACGACATCAGCAGCTTGCGAGTTTGCGTTCTCGGAGGAGAGGAAAGTGGACATGTTGATCGCAACGAATGCTGCGTCGGCGCGGGCCTTCTCTTCGTTTCCACCATAGAGACCGTTACAGCCCTTCGATGAGTCAGGTACAGGGAATCGCGTAGTGACGCCTTTGATGATGATGGTGTCATCAGTGCCGATGATCACAGACGGGTCTTTGCCATTTGATGTGATCCATCGGGCGTATTTCTTGAGGTTTCTGGATTTGAGGGTCGTTTCGAAGAAGTAGCCGATCGGAAGTGAGACGCCATCACCAAGGCCCACCGGTGAGACGTTCACTTGGACAGAACTTGCCATTCGAGCGACGCCGACAGTGACACGGTCATTGCCGTCCGAGAGTTTGACTCCATCGGGAAGTCGCCAGACTGAGGAGAGGAAACCATTCGTATCGAAGACGGGGTAGTTATCGATCAAAGTCCTTTCCGGTGTCTCTGCTTGAATCCATGTCTGCTTGATTTCGAATGGATCGAATGTGGGATCGCCGACGTATGTGAGTGAGCCGAGGTTCTTATTCTCTTTGTCGTAGACAGTGATGCTTTGGACGCAATCGTTCATTGACCATTCGGGTTTGCATGGAAGCCATTGGCCAAGGCGGACATCGGTGAAGGATTGTTGCCGATCCTGTTCATTGCGATTCCACCAATTAGGAAGAGCTGGCCATGGGAAACCTTCGGAGTAAGCGCGTGAGTCTTCGCTCCAGGCTTTACCGGTTGGGTTTGCGTTGGAAGTTTGCGTTGGGGTTACGAGCGAGAAGATGAGCGCAAGAGTGATGAGAAGTGATCGAAGTGTCGATCGCAGATTGCGTCTCATTTAGCGCTTCCTGAAACCTTTCGGACAAGTCTTGGCGGAGACCTTCTTGACCGAAGCTCCCTTCACGCAGGTTATCTTCTTATTGGAAGAATTTTTAGTAGCGGTGGTCGTTTTGATAGGTGTTGGGGTTGGCGTTGGTGAGACGGTGGGTTGTTGGGTTTCGGGCTTCTTCATTGAGACTTTGAGTGCGGGGCTTGAGTAGGTGAAGCCGTATGCGCGAAGGTCGATCCAGTCCTTGTCGGTGACATATTTGGCGGAGACGGTCGCAGTCTTGGTGGTGCCGTCGGTGTAAGTGACTTCGACCTTTGCATAGCCAGTCGCTTCTTGAGGCGAGATTCCCCACCACTCTCGAGCGAGCCTGCCTTTGATCTTCACTTCGAGCCAACCATCGACCACGGTTCCGTCAGGGTAGTAGTGAGGAGCAGCCACGTCGACGACGAGTTGGCGTTCTTTCTTATCCCAGACGAGTCCGCCCATGCACCACCAACCATTGGTGCCCATGACGATTTCGGCGGCAGGTTTGTCGCTCTCAGATGCGAGATTGGTGACTGCGTTGACGGCGATGAAGGCAGCATCAGAACCAGCCTTCTCTTCGTTACCACCGACGAGACCGTTGCAACCTTGGGTCACTGACGGGACCGGGAATCGTGAAGCGACGCCCTTGAAGACAACAGTGTCATTGGCGCCAACGATCACAGAAGGATCCTTGCCATTGGATGTGATCCAGCGAGTGTATTTCTTCAGATTCTTCGACTTGAGTGTGGTTTCGAAGAAGTAACCGACTGGGAGTGAGACTCCCTTTTCGATGTTCATCGGATAGACATTGACCTGCACCGCGTTGAGCATGCGGGCGACGCTGACTCCGATGAGATCGGTGCCATCTGAAAGTTTCACGCCAGCGGGGAGTTTCCAATTTCCTCCCGGGAAACCACTCATTTCGAAGAAGGCGTATCCCTCTATCTCTTCCTTGGTTCCCGTAGCGAGACCCTTGGTCCACGATTGCTTGGTCTCGAATGGATCGAAGTTTGGATCTTGGATGAAAGTGAGTGAGCCAAGATTCTTGTCATCTTTGTCGTAGACGGTGACGCTTTCGATGCAATCGTTCATCGACCATTCCGGTTTGCACGGTAGCCATTGACCGAGTCGAAGGTCAGTAAATGATTGATCTACGTAATAAGTGCCAGCGCGATTCCACCAGTTCGGCAACCTCGGCCAGGGCCAGCCTTCCGAATAGGCGCGGGAGTCTTCACTCCAGGCTTTTCCGGTGGGGTTCGCTTGCGAAGCTGATGTGGTGGGAAGGAGTGAGGAGGCGATCAAGATGATGAGAAGTAGGAATCGTCGCGTTCTCATTTCACTTCACCTTCTTTACTCGCTTTACTCGCAGGTCTCTTGATCAAGAAAGTGAGCCAAGTTTGCTCGCATTAGCGAATGAAAGGAAGGAAAACGGAACAGCAAAGGTGCTCAAAAATGGGTGAAAGTGGTGATTCGAGGGAATTCAAGAGGGGGGGGTTGAGTCAAGTTTTTAGTGACCACCCCAGCTATCCCGAAGGAAGTGCCCAGGGGCACTTGTCGCCGGGGTGGAACCTTTGCGCCAAGAGTATCTCGGGATTGAGATGTATGCAATTCAATTTTCAAGTTGTGCACTTATCAATGCTTTCCACAGAGGGGCGCCCAGGGCAACAGCGGGTCTTATGAGTCTCCCTAACCTCAATGCATGTTTCCTGTTCAAGGAGTGGATTCAGGCACCTTGTTTCTTTTCGTGGATGAGTCTGGAAACTTCGACTTCACAGTAAAGGGCTCTAGACATTTTGTAATGGCTGGAATTGCCATCCAGTTTCCTATCGCAACGAGTATCGAGTTGCTGTCCCTGAAGTACAGATTGATTTCTGAAGGCGAGGACATTGTGAGATTTCATGCATCAGAGGATTCGTTGATTACTCGTTCAAAAGTCTATAAGGTTATTTCAAATCTTGAACTTACTCATGTGCATGTTGTCTATGGAGAAAAACCTTCGTTGGCGGGAAGCGACGACCTAGATGTCAAGATGCACACAACATTTGCCCGGCACATGGTGAGTTATGCGACTTCACTTCTTAATCAAGGGAATTTCCGGCAAGGTATCGTCATCTTTGACTCTTGCTTACCAAAGTCTAAACAAAAGACATTACACACCGAATTGAAGCGTGACCTCAAGGCCCAGGAAACACCCATATATTTGGTCTTTCAGTCGCTGAAGTTTGACATGAATGGTCAAATTGCTGACTATGTTGCCTGGGCAAAGTTCAGGCAGTTGGAGAGAGATGATCCTGAATACTGGCATCTGCTATCAAAGACTCTGCGCCCAACAGAATTCGAAGTTGTGAGAGATTGGCCAAGAGACGCAGATTCTTGAGTGACCACCCCGACTATCTCGAAGGAAGGGCTCAGGAGCTCTTATCACCGGGGTGGAACCTTTGAGCAGAGGTTACTCCACGACATCAAGAAGGTGCAGAGAATTCATGCATGAAAGAGCCGGAATCGATGCAAAGACCCGACTTGTAAACTGTGGCTATTGATTTAGGGTCGATGAGGATTCGCCAGGAATCCGGGGCCTTGAACCTCTCAACCGGAGGCCACCATGTGCGGAATCGTCGGCTACACCGGCGATCGTCGCGCTATCGAACTTGTCATTGATGGCCTTCGACGACTTGAGTATCGCGGTTATGACTCGGCAGGAGTCGCGCTGACGGCGGGTGCTGGTGATGCGCTCGTGGTCGAGAAGAAGGCTGGCAAGTTAGGGAATCTAGAGGCGGCTCTCGATCACAGGTTCGATAAGTCGAATTCTGGGATCGGTCATACCCGGTGGGCGACACATGGCGGTCCGACCGACACAAATGCGCATCCACATCTTTCCAATGACGGGAAGTTGGCGGTGATCCATAACGGGATCATCGAGAACTATGTCGAGTTGAAAGCCGAGTTGGTATCGCGCGGACACAGGTTCACATCGGAGACCGATACTGAGTCGGTTGCACATCTTCTCAGTGATGCAGTGGCAGATTCTGGTGGCGATCTTGCGGAGGCTATGCGAAGGGTCTGTAAGCGGCTTCGAGGTTCGTTCACATTGTTGGCAGTGCATGCAGATAACCCGAAGGTGATTGTGGGGGCGCGGCGTAATTCGCCGCTTGTCGTCGGTGTCGGTGATGGCGAGAATTTCTTGGCATCTGATGTCGCAGCCTTCATCTCATCGACGAAGCAAGCGATGGAGTTGGGTCAAGATCAGGTCGTCACTGTGACACCTGAGTCGGTGACGGTCACTGATCTCGATGGCAAGAAGATCGAAGCAAAGCGTTATGAAA
>JBJTGO010000282.1:0-3658 GCA_046093985.1 Actinomycetota bacterium | reverse complement strand
TCCCACGAATCTTTTCCGGAAGCCATATTCATCATCCTCTGGTGACCTCGTATAGGGGAGAGCAGATACATATTGAGGCCGATACGATCGCCGAGGCTGATGGAGAGCCTCTCTTCGAAGAGCCTCTCAACCATTCCATCGACGCCTCACGGCTCACCGTTTGGAGGATGTGATGACTCTCTCTCCGGCAGAGAGTTTCCAGCGTGCAACGGCGAGTCGAACTTTCCCGCTCACTGCTCAATTTCAATCGAGGTACGCGTTCGATTTCGATCAATTCCAAGTCGAGGGTTGTCACGCCCTGGAAAGGGGAAACGGTGCGCTCGTAGCAGCTCCAACAGGGTCTGGAAAAACCATCGTCGGAGAGTTCGCGATCTTCAAGGCGACGAGTGAAGGTAAGAAGTGCTTCTACACCACTCCGATCAAAGCACTTTCAAATCAGAAGTTCAACGATCTGGTTGCCACGTACGGTCCGGAGATGGTCGGTCTTCTCACTGGAGATACCAGTATCAATTCCGAGGCTCAGATCGTCGTTATGACGACTGAGGTGCTTCGGAACATGATCTATGCACGATCATCCGCACTTGAGGACCTCGCCTGCGTTGTCATGGATGAGGTTCATTATCTGGCGGACAAGTTTCGAGGAGCGGTTTGGGAAGAGATTCTCATCCATCTTCCCCCTGAGATCACGGTCGTTTCGCTCTCTGCCACGGTTTCGAATGTCGAAGAATTTGGGGAATGGCTCGAATCAGTTCGTGGACGAACTTCAATCGTGGTCAGCGAGGATCGTCCAGTCCCGCTCTACCAACATGTCTTAGTGGGACATCGCCTTCTCGACCTCTTCGAGTCTTCTGGACGGATCAACCAAGAGCTTCTTCGCGCTGAGAGGCGTCAGATTTCTCGCAATCAGAACGGAAGGTCGAGAGAGGCCACTTTCGGACCCGACAAGAGCGAATTGATAAGGAAATTGCACCACGAAGGATTTCTTCCCGCGATCTTCTTCATCTTCTCTCGCGCAGGTTGCGACGCCTCGGTTGCGCGTCTGATCCGTGAGGGTGTTGATCTGACCTCCCCAAGCGAGAAGGACGAAATTGCTCGGATCGTCTCCATCCGCACTGATCATCTTCCCGTCGAGGACCTCCACGCGCTCGACTTCCAGCAATGGCGCACTGGTCTTGAGCGCGGTATCGCAAGCCATCACGCTGGAATGCTCCCGCTCTTCAAAGAGATCACCGAGACCCTCTTCCAAAGTGGGCTACTGCGAATCGTCTTCGCTACCGAGACGCTTGCCCTTGGAATCAACATGCCGGCAAAGACAGTCGTGCTCGAGAAGCTCATAAAATGGAATGGCGAGTCACACGTGATGATCACCCCGGGCGAATACACCCAGTTGACCGGACGCGCGGGAAGGCGCGGTATCGATGTCGAAGGCAATTCGATCATCATGTGGTCCCCATCCCTCGACGCTGCCATGGCCGCTTCCCTCGCTGGAAATCGCACCTACCCCCTGAAGTCATCCTTCACTCCGACTTACAACATGAGCGCGAATCTCCTCGACCGAATGTCTGTCGCTCGCGCTAAAGAGTCGCTCTAGCTCTCTCTCGCTCAATTCCAAGCAGATAAGTCATTGATGAGCATGCAACAGCAGGTGGATCGAAACAAAGTTGCCTTAGAGCTTCCACCCGAGAATTGTCATCTCGGTGATTTCAGAGAGTACTTCTCCCTCCGCCGACGAATCCGTGAGGTGGAGCGAGAGGAGATTCGCGAGCGGGGACAGCGTCGCCATCGTGCGCTTGAGGAGCGCGCGGAGCGTGTGCGCCAGTTACGGGTCGAGATGCGTCAGCACGATTGCCACGGATGTGCCGATCGTGAATCACACGCACGACTCTGGGAGAAGTTTGATCGACTTCGAATCGATACCGAGAACCTTCAGAAGAAGATCGAATTGCGGCGAAGCGTAATCCCGAGAACTTTTCAACAGGTGACTGACGTTTTGCGTGAACTTGACTATGTCCGCGACGAGACCCTAACTCCAGTAGGCAGACGTCTTACGAGGATCTTCGCGGAGCGTGATCTTCTAGTGAGCGAAGTGATTCGCCGTGGTGTCTTCTCATCTCTTTCGGCGACAGATGTGACCGCACTTCTGAGCGGTCTGCTCTTTGAGTCTCGGAGTGAGGAGCGACAGCTCCCGAGGATTCCAAAATCGCTCGCTGAAGCTGTGCGTGATGTAGCAGCTATCTGGGCGGAGGTATCGGACCTTGAAGAGGAGTATGGACTAGATACTCAGCATGAACCTGATTTCTCAATGGCTTGGAGTATCGGTCGATGGGCCTCCGGAAGCACCCTCTCCAAGGTGTTGCGAGAGTCCGATGTCACCGCTGGAGACTTCGTCCGACATGTGAAACAGATCATCGATCTCTTGGGACAGTTGACTGAGGCGGATCCCGAAGAGAGCGAGAAGTACCGACGTGCGCTATCCGGGATCGATCGCGGTGTTATTCGATTGGCGAATGTTGGCTGATGAGACTTCTCGTCGATTCTGCATCCCTTTGGTATCGGGCCTTCTACGGTATGCCAGAAAGTGTCAGTTCCACAACGGACCTACCCAATAACGCCATCAAGGGCTTCTTCGATGGACTCTCTCGCATTGTCACGAAATATCGACCCGACGAGATTGCTATCTGTCTCGATGACAACTGGCGACCACAGTGGCGTGTCGATCTCTATCCTGGGTACAAACTCAACCGGGTTGATTCAGAATCCGTAGAAGAAGGCGGCGAGGAGGAGCCTGATCTTCTCACTCCTCAGATTGGTCCCATAATCGAGTTGTGCACGCTCTTAGGTCTTCATCCCATCTCGGTTGAAGACCAGGAAGCCGACGATGTCATTGCGACTTTGGCCACCTCTCCTGCAGTCTCACAGAGTTCGAAATCCGTGAGAGTGATGACCGGCGATCGCGATCTCTTCCAACTTCTGAAGTTTCCCCACGATATACAGGTCATCTATCTTGCCAAGGGAATCTCGCAGCACGAGCTCGTTGATGGTAGATACATCGAGAACCGCTATGGCATCCCTTTCGATAGGTATGGGCTCTTCGCTGCCATTCGTGGCGATGCATCGGACGGGTTGCCTGGAATCAAAGGAATAGGGGAGAAGGGGGCGGCTGCCATCGTCAAAAGTTTCACTTCGATGAAGGAGATCATCGTGGCTGCGCAATCCGACTCGATGGAACTCGCATCGACCCATCGCAAGAGGATCCTTGCTGATCTGGATTACGCGCGTATTGCAGAGGATATTGTCACCTGCCGGACTGATCTCGTCGTCGCCGATGATGCTCTGAACAAGTGGCGCGAAAAAAGTGATCTGATTGAATTCAGACGGCGAGCGAAAGAGTGGGAGCTGGGCAGCACAATCGAACGCATCACTGCTGCTCTCGACATATGAAAAACGCGTCCCGACTTGTCGGCGCCTTCCTTGCCGGAACGGTAGCGATCGGAGGCTTCCATCCATTCGAACTCTGGCTCATGCCTCTCACCTCACTCATCATTATTATCTTCATTGCACAAGGAAGTGGAATCCGATCAAGGCTCGTCATCTTCTATCTTTATGGAGTTGGATTTCTGCTCCCACTTCTCCACTGGAGTTCGACATATGTTGGTTC
>JBJTGO010000281.1:0-2297 GCA_046093985.1 Actinomycetota bacterium | reverse complement strand
TGTCCGAAGTGTCTCGGCAGTCGCCTCAAACCCGAAGTACTTGCCGTGAAGATCAGTGGGCTCAACATCTCTCAGATCGCGGAATTGTCGATCGATGAATGCGCAAAGTTCTTGGGGTCGATCGAATTCACCGAACGTGAGGCGAAGATCGCAGAGCGGGTGTTGAAAGAGGTCAACTCGCGCCTGGGCTTCCTGATCGATGTCGGATTGGAATATCTCACTCTTGCTCGAGCGGCGGCGACGCTCTCCGGCGGTGAGGCGCAACGCATCCGTCTTGCCACGCAGATCGGCTCAGGCCTCACTGGTGTGCTCTATGTCTTGGACGAACCGAGTATCGGACTTCATCAGCGCGATAACCGAAGGTTGATCGAGACACTTACTCGCCTTCGCGATATCGGGAACACATTGATCGTGGTCGAACACGATGAGGAGACGATTCGAACCGCCGATTGGATCGTCGATATCGGTCCTGGCGCCGGCGAACATGGCGGCGAAGTCGTGGTCTCCGGAGACTATGAAGCTCTGATCTCCTCGAAGCGATCGATCACAGGGGATTACATCTCCGGACGCAAAGAGATTGCGACTCCGAAGAAGCGCCGTCCCTCCGATGCCAAACGAGCACTTACGATCAAGGAAGCGAAGGCGAACAACCTAAAGGCCATCGATGTTCGGATCCCGCTCGGACTTTTCGTAGCCGTCACCGGAGTGAGCGGTTCCGGGAAGTCGACCTTGGTCAACGACATTCTCTACTCGGTCCTTGCCAATAAGCTCAACGGTGCACGAATCGTTCCTGGTCGACATCGCACCATCCAAGGTCTCGATCATCTCGACAAGGTCGTCCATGTCGATCAATCTCCGATCGGAAGGACTCCTCGCTCGAATCCAGCGACCTATACCGGCGTCTTCGACAAGATTCGCGCTCTCTTTGCCGAGACGAGTGAAGCGAAGGTGCGCGGATATCAGCAGGGACGCTTCTCATTCAACGTCAAAGGTGGACGCTGCGAGAACTGCGCCGGCGATGGCACCATCACGATTGAGATGAACTTCCTTCCCGATGTCTATGTTCCCTGTGAGGTCTGCCATGGTGCTCGGTATAACCGAGAGACGCTCGAGGTTCACTACAAAGGCAAGACCATCTCTGAGGTCCTGGATATGCCGATCGAGAAGGCAGCCGACTTCTTCGAAAGCATCCCTTCGATCCATCGCTATTTGAGGACTCTCTGTGATGTCGGCCTTGGTTATGTACGCCTTGGTCAATCTGCGCCGACACTCTCTGGTGGTGAGGCACAACGAGTCAAACTTGCTACAGAACTGCAGCGTCGCTCCACGGGGCGAACCATCTATGTCCTCGATGAGCCGACTACCGGCCTGCACTTTGAGGATGTACGAAAGTTACTTCTCGTGCTCTCACGTCTTGTTGAGAGCGGAAACTCCGTCGTCGTCATCGAGCACAATCTCGATGTGATCAAGTCTGCGGATTGGGTGATCGATCTCGGACCTGGTGGTGGATCCTCTGGTGGTGAAGTGATCGCCGAGGGAACTCCCGAGCAGGTGGCGAAGGTGAAAGGGAGTTACACCGGTCAATTCTTGGCGGAAGTCCTTGGCAAGCGCTAAGCGGGATCCGTCGAGTTATCGCCCGACTGGAGTCCCAGATGCCCCTGGTGTCTACCGCTTCTTCGATGAGAATGAAACGGTGATCTATGTCGGTAAAGCGCGGTCACTTCGTAATCGGCTCAACTCCTACTTCCAGAAGAATCTCACCGAGAAGACGCGCAGGATGGTGGAGAGCGCGGTACGTGTCGACTGGACCGTGGTTTCAAGCGAAGTAGAGGCGCTACAACTCGAATTCAGTTGGATCAAGAGCGAGAGTCCTGAATTCAATGTGCAGTTTCGCGATGACAAGTCCTATCCCTATCTCGCACTGAGCATCGGTGATCAATACCCGCGGATCTTCATCACACGAAACGAACGGCGTGAGGGAATCAAGAGATTCGGCCCCTACACCCATGCCTGGGCACTTCGGAGCACCTTCGACGTGATCCAGAGAGCATTTCCAGTTCGCAGCTGTAGTAGCACCAACTTCGAGAAGGCGAAACGAAGTAAACGCCAATGCCTCTTGGGCGATATCGGAAAGTGTTCCGCACCTTGTATCGGTCGGATCACTAAGGAAGATCATGATGCTTTGGTCGAAGGAGTGATCGGTTTCCTTGAGAAGGGAGACGAGGAAGTTCTCGCCCATCTCGCGCAAGAGATGGAAGAAGCAGCTGCACGTGAAGAGTACGAACGTGCCGCGCTCC
>JBJTGO010000280.1:0-1038 GCA_046093985.1 Actinomycetota bacterium | reverse complement strand
AGGTGTCTATCTCATCGTCCGTTCCAACTTCATCTTCGACAACGCACCGACGGCACAATTCGTCGTCGTCCTCGTCGGAGCGATCACCTTGATCTTTGGTGCCATCATCGGTATGGCGAAAGATGACATCAAGAAAGCGCTCGCTGCATCCACAATGTCGCAGATCGGATACATGGTCCTCGCTGCAGGACTTGGTCCTATCGGTTACGCCTTCGCGATCATGCACCTTCTCACCCATGGCTTCTTCAAGGCCGGGATGTTCTTAGGCGCGGGCTCGGTGATGCATGGCATGAACGATGAGGTCAATATGCGTCGCTATGGTGGCCTTGCGCGTTATATGCCGATCACGACCGTGACATTCGGACTTGGTTATCTCGCGATCATCGGTGTGCCACCTTTCGCAGGCTTCTACTCCAAGGACAAGATCATCGAAGCAGCTTTCAATCTCGGTGGAACGCAAGGAATCGTCTTCGGTTCGATCACGCTCCTTGGCGCTGTGATCACCGCCTTCTATATGACTCGCGTCTTCATGATGACCTTCTTGGGTAAGAAGCGTTGGGCAGAAGGAACACATCCACATGAGTCGCCATTCTTGATGTGGATGCCAATGGCAATCCTCGCGCTGGGATCGATCGGATCAGGCTTCTTGCTCTATAGCGGAAAGCGCCTTGAATACTGGTTGAAACCAGTGGTCGATAAGCATGGACATGAGCATGAGGAGTTCCTCTCTCACACCACTGTGACCACGCTCGCACTCACTGCAGTTGCGATCGGTGTCGCGATCGCGATCGCAAAGTATCGCGGCGATATCCCATCCGAAGCGCCAGAGAAGGTCTCGATCTTCACCAGGGCTGCTCGTCGAGATCTCTTACAAGATGATCTCAACGAGGCTCTCTTGATGCGTCCAGGACAAGCGCTGACGCAAGGACTTGTCGTCGTCGATGAGAAGGTGATCGATGGAACTGTGAGAGCAGTCGCAGGAACTGCGGTCGGATCTGCGCGAGGACTTCGTAGATTGCAGACTGGTTATGTCCGCAA
>JBJTGO010000279.1:0-6332 GCA_046093985.1 Actinomycetota bacterium | reverse complement strand
GAGATGAGCGAGAGATTGAACTCGCGCTCCAAACGCTCGCGAACGATCTCCATGTGGAGAAGCCCCAGGAAGCCACAACGAAAACCAAAGCCCAACGCCGCAGAGGTCTCCGGTTCGTATACGAGCGCCGCATCATTGAGTTGGAGTTTCTCGAGTGCGTCACGCAAGACCGGATATTCATCTCCATCGATCGGATAAAGACCGGAGAAGACCATCGGCTTCGGATCCTTGTAACCTGCAAGCGCCTCTGTCGCAGGTTTGGTCGCAGTCGTGACCGTGTCACCGACTCGACTCTGTCGCACATCCTTGACACCTGTGATCAAGTAACCGACCTCACCTACGCCAAGTCCATTGCTTGCAATCGGCTCCGGTGAGATGACTCCGACTTCCAACATCTCATGTTTGACGCCGGTGGAGAGCATTTGGATCTGATCTCGTGGTGAGAGCTTTCCGTCGACGACTCGGACATAGGTGACGACGCCGCGATACGTGTCATAGACCGAGTCGAAGATGAGTGCTCGTGCTGGTTTGCTGCTATCTCCGGTTGGAGCGGGAATCTGCTTCACGATCTCATCCAGAAGTTCACGGACGCCTTCACCGGTCTTACCTGATACGCGCAGGCAATCCTCTGGTTTGCAACCAATCAACTTAGCGAGCTCTGCCGCGAACTTCTCCGGCTGCGCCGCCGGAAGGTCGATCTTGTTGAGCACCGGAATGATGGTGAGGTTGTTCTCCATCGCGAGATAGAGGTTGGCAAGAGTCTGTGCTTCGATTCCTTGAGCGCAATCCACTAAGAGGATCGCACCTTCACAAGCCGCGAGCGAACGTGAGACTTCGTAGGTGAAGTCGACATGGCCCGGTGTATCGATCATATTGAGGATGTAATCCTTGCCATCGAAGTCTGCGGTCCAGGGAAGTCGAACCGCTTGAGACTTGATGGTGATGCCTCGTTCACGTTCGATATCCATGCGATCGAGATATTGCTCGCGCATGTTTCGCGGATCGACTACCTCGGTGATCTGGAGCATGCGATCTGCGAGCGTCGACTTACCGTGGTCGATATGAGCGATGATGCAGAAATTGCGGATGGAGGCAGGACTGGTGGCCGCAGGTTGTGGGGCCTTACGAGATGGGAGTGCGGGCATCGGTCACCGACCGATCCGAGATCGGACTACTTGACGCCAGCTTTGGTGGCAGCACGTGCCATCGCTGACTTCTTGTTCGCCGCCTGGTTCTTGTGGATGACACCCTTGGAGACTGCGACATCGAGTGCGCGAGATGCTGCGCGAAGCTCCTTCTTTGCGGATGCGCTATCGCCACCCGCTACAGCCTCACGGAAGCGACGGACCGCAGTCTTGAGCGAGGAACGAACCGCCTTGTTGCGATCCTGAGCCTTCGCATTGGTCTTGATGCGCTTGATCTGAGACTTGATATTGGCCACGAAGAAACCTCTCGAAATCCTTTTTGGTTGATTTCTCTTCGATTCGCCCCGACGTGGGGACGCCCTGAAGAGGTGTGAAGGCTACCAGCAGGCTCAGAGAGGCGACAAACCGAGGACTTTTCCGGGCAAAGATCAGGACTTTCGCCAGGCCGTGCTCTGATCCGGCGATTTGACCAGCCTTCCCGATGAGGCGATCGCTAGGACCATCCGTTCCACTGCGTATTGCGGGTGCCCTTCGCCACCTTTGACCGCCCAATCCGCACGAACAAGCTCATTGAGTGCAAGGTCGAAGTCCTCCTCATGCCACTGCGCAAGTTGTCGCCTCGCCTTATCGATCTGCCACGGCGCCATTCCTAGTTCACCCGCAACTTCGAATGACTTCGCTCCACGAGGAATATCGATGACTTTGAGCATCGACATCACAGACATCCGCACCGCTGAGAAGATCGCCATGGGTTCGACTCCACTGTCGAACGCTTGTCGTGTCGAGAGAAGAGCCTTGCGAGGATCCTTCGCAATCACGGCGTCAGCGACATCGAAACCACTCGTGATGCGACGTCCTTGCGTCATTGATGCGACCGCATCCTCATCAATTGTCTTACCTTGCGGCACATCCTGCGCCAACTGGCGCGAGACGCTGGTCAACTCCCGCATATCAGCGAAACCTGCGACGAGTGAGGCGAGAGCTTCGGCGGAGATCTTTCTCCCCAGACGTTGGAACTCTTCACGGATAAATGAGATCCGGTCGGTCGACTTCTTCAGGGGTTCTGCTGTGTGGACCTTGGCACCCTTCTTCTTCAACCGATCTAGAACTCCCTTGCCCTTCACTCCCCCGCGATGGATGAAGACAACGACATTTGAGGGATCGGGATTGCCGATGTAGCGATCCACTTCAGGATGAAGTTCGCTATCTAGATCCTGGAGATTCTTGATCACGATGAGGCGCTTTTCAGAGAAGAGGGATGGAGCCATCGCCTCCGATATCGTTCCAGTCTCTGCCTCACTGCAATCGATCGTGGTCCACTCGTGATCTGCGAGTTGTTCTGAGATCTCTCGAAGTACTCGCTCAGCGATCACATCTTCACTGCCGTGAATGAGGATGAGCGGTTCCATGGCGCGAATATAACTCGGCCCACTCTCACCGGCACGAACTACTTCACTCGCAACGGCCACCAGGTGATTCGCGCCGAACCATCGAGATCGGTGCGGTGGATCAGAGCTGGTGCGAGCGCTTGAAGAGCTTCTGGCGCAGGGTGACCGTATGGGTTCCTCTCGCCCACGCTGATCAACGCCAGCATTGGATTGAGTTCTAGGTCGAAGGCCCCGCTTCGAAGCGCGGACCCATGATGGCTCACCTTGTAGATATCGACGGTGGAGATCTCGTTTCGCCGTGCGATCTCCTCCTGAGCGAATGGCTCGATATCGCCACCAGCAAAGATCCTCGCGCCATCTTTCTCGATCAGAAGAGCGATACTTCGATTGTTCTGACCAGAACCATCGCCACGCAGAGTTGGTCCGACAACTTCATCACCATCCGGCCACAAGACTTCCAGCGAGACCTCGCCCACCTTGTATCGCATCCCACTTCTTACCAGGGTCGCCGGCTTACCAATCTCTATCTCCATGTCGTCGACTAGCTCCTTCGTCAAAGCAGAAGAGTCCGGAGCGATCCACCAATCTGCCACCTTCCTTCCTCGAAGGACTCCAGAGAGACCTCCGTAATGATCGGCGTGAAAGTGTGTGATCACAAGGAGGGAAATGGAACGGATACCTGCAATGCGAAGACAACGATCGACTCGCATTGGATCCGGTCCCGTATCGATGAGGATCGCAGAGGCTCTTCCTGTCTTGATCAGCAGCGCATCACCCTGACCGACATTGCACTGAAAGGCCTGCCAAGAAGGACGAAACGGAACCAGTGTGATGAAGATGGAGAGAAGTGCTGCGGCAATGAGAACTAATCGAGATCTCCCTCCTTCCTTCTTCAACGCGATCAACGAGAAGAGTCCGTAGAGAAATAGAGCCAGGAGAAGAAGGAAGAGCGCTACACCGAGGAGACCAAAGGGCATTTCAAAGATCGGCAACGAATAACTTTTTGGTGCGATCGATGCGATCGGCCAGGCAGCGAGATGTGAGATCCAAGCAAGGAAATGTGCGACACCCCCTGAGAGAGTCGAAGTAAGAAGGGCGGCAAATCCCGAGATGGTGACGATCGGCACCAAAGGTGAGGCGAGAATATTGAGAGGGATCGACGCCAACGAAAGCTTCCCAGAGATCGCGACGATGAGCGGCGTGCAGAGGAAGGTGGCAGCAAGTGGGATCGAGATGATCTCAGCTAGGACTTTGGGCGCAGAGAATTTGGAAGAGATGAATTCGCTCAGTCGTGGCGAGATAGTGACGATCCCGAAGGTAGCGAGGACCGAGAGCGCGAAGCCGGCATCCCCTCCCTGATGAGGATCGATGAGCAAGAGAAGGACGACCGCTCCAGCGAGTGCGAGAAGTGTCGACCTTTGATTGCCTCTGAGTTGACCGTAGAGGACGACGGCAGCCATGACTCCCGCGCGAAGCACGGAAGGTGATGGTCGGACCAGAATCGTGAAGAGAAGGAGTGTCGCGGCGGTGATGACGATACGAAGTCTGCGACTTCGGATACGGAGCGAGACTAACCAGAGCACGAGCGTGGCAACAATGGAGAAGTTCGCACCGCTGACTGCAGTGAGGTGTGAGAGTCCGGCAATGCGCATCGCTGCATCGAACTCCTCGCTCTGCAACGAGGTATCTCCGATCACCATACCGGGTACGAGTGATCCAGCATCTCCAAGGCCTTGAAAGAGGGAGCGATATCCCTTCCGAATCGAGTCGAGTTCGCGCCAGAGAAGTGGCGAGCTCCGTTCCGCTATCTCATCGATAAGTAAGGTGGCAGCGACTCGCTTCTCTTTACTGGCTTGCAACCGCCCTCGTCCGGTGATTCGCTCGCCGAAGTAGAGCGAGCACTCTTGTGAGATCACGCGGAGTGGAAGTTGACGTTCTCTCCCATCCAGGCTCCTACTCTCTGCACGAAGAGAGCAAGAGCGCTCTTGAACCTCAGATCCATAGACGCGAAGAGGTAAGGGATCACTATCTCCACGAGCGATGATCTCGAAGGTGATGGCGCGAGTCGTAGCTTCAATCCTTTCCCCACTCTCTCGAATCAGGATCAATGCGGAACCGATCAGAAAGAGCGCAAAAAGCGCCTTCCTTTCTTGCCTCACTTTTCGCCGGAGGAAGAGAGCGAGGAGGATGATGAGCACGAGGAGAATGAGTGATTGCGCTGGCTCTAGATGGAGCGCAAGGAGGACTCCACCCCAGAGTGCAAGCGCCACTCGAATGAGTGGAGCGCTCGCAATCTCCGCGGTGACCTTTAGAGCGTTAGGCGAGATGAAATCTGGGCGAATATCGATGATCCAATTCCAGAGACATTTTGAATGTCCTCGATCTTTTGGAACGGTCCATTCTTGCTCCGATGGTCGATGATCCGTTGCGCAAGTACTGGCCCGATTCCAGGGAGCGAGTCGAAGTGTGACTTGGTTCCGGAGTTGATCGAGACCTTGCCAGTGAAGAGACCTTTTCGTCCTGATGGAGGAGTGATCGCTTCGAATTTCTCAGTTCGGATAGCCACTTGCTCGCCATCGACGAGGCGACGTGCCATATTGATATGTGAGGCATTGAATCCTCGCTTCAGTCCCCCGGCCATCTCGATCGCATCGATCACTCGTGAACCATCTGGGAGTTGATAGACACCAGGCGACTTCACTTTTCCGGTCACATCGACATAGATCATGATCGCTGGAGCAGCAGCGGTTTTGGTCGACGTAGATTGCGATGGCACTACCTGTGGCACTGCTTCACCACGTGCGGAGTAAAAGAAGAAGAGTGCGATGGCAAGGGCTGTGATCGCAAGGACGGAGATGCCTCGCCTCTGTTCGATTGTGAATTGAGAGAGTTTCATGGCCGGATCGAAGCGCGCTCTGGCGGCGCAAGGTTTCTGGTTGAGTGAAGAGTGTTGATAGTGAGAGGGTGTGGAGGGATCAGATCACGATATTGACGAGCTTTGGGGCGCGAGTGATGACCTTCTTGATCTGCGCACCAGCCAATTCCTTGCTGATCTCTTGGTTCGCCATCGCCATCGCTTCCAACTGCTCGTCCGTGATCTCAGGTGAAACTTCGATGCGATCCTTGATCTTCCCGTTGATCTGCAAGATCGCGACCACTTTCTCCGCAGAGACCAAGGCTGGGTCGATCGTCGGCCATCCAGCGCGAGCGATCGATGGGCTATGCCCGAGGATCTCCCACATCTCCTCCGCCGTATATGGGGCGATCAAAGAGAGCGCTATAGCGACTGCCTCGGCTGCTTCACGGACCGCAGGATCGCCACCACCCACACCACTATCGATCGCCTTACGTGTGGCATTGACCAACTCCATGACGCGGGCAACTGCAACATTGAAGCGGAATGACTCGACGGCGAATGAGATATCTGAAAGCGCCCTATGGGTCACCTTCCTAAGTTCGATACTCCCGGTGCTTGGATCGACTCCAACCGGACTTGTCACATCCTTAGCGATGCGCCACGCTCGATTGAGAAACTTGACCGACCCCGAAGGCGAGACATCCTTCCAATCGACATCATCTTCCGGAGGCCCTGCAAAAACCATCGAAAGACGGATCGCATCGACGCCATGATGCGCCAGTTCATCTGAAAGTCGAACCAGATTTCCTCGACTCTTGCTCATCGCGGAGCCATCCATCAAGACCATTCCTTGATTGAGCAATCTCGTGAATGGCTCGGTGAAATCGAGATAACCCATATCGAAGAGAGCCTTGGTGAAGAAGCGTGAATAGAGAAGATGCA
>JBJTGO010000278.1:0-1683 GCA_046093985.1 Actinomycetota bacterium | reverse complement strand
GACTTGAAGCGATTCCACCATACGAGCTGCGATCACCTTGCGAAGGCGAGACATAGGAACGCGTGTACCTCGAAGTGGAGATGGAGTTATCGGCGCTAGTGGCGCTGATGATGGAACCGAAGGCGTAGCAGAAACCGGTGTTGTTGCCTTTGGGGTCGCCGCGGCCATCACATCTTCACGACGAATACGGCCACCGACGCCACTTCCTCGAACGGTCGAGAGAGTGACGCCTAGTTCTTGAGCCAACTTCCTAACGATCGGCGTGACATAGGCATCATCAGAACGAGGAGCTGAGATAGGTACGACCGGAGTTGGCGCACTCGGAGCAACTGCAGGTGCTGCTTGCGCGACAGGAGCTGGCTTAGGTGACGGAGTCGAGACTGGAGCGGGCGCAGGCGTGGGTGCTGGCGTGGGTGCTGGCGTGGGTGCTGGCGCACTCGAAACTGTTCCTCCCGCCGCACCGATCGAAGCAAGTCTTGCTCCGACGGGGACAGTCTGATCGACATTGACGTCTATGGAGAGGAGAACGCCAGCAACCGGTGAAGGGATCTCGGTGTCAACTTTGTCGGTCGAGACTTCAAGAAGTGGTTCATCAACGGCGACGCTTTCGCCGACGGACTTGAGCCAACGCGTCACAGTTCCTTCGGTGACCGACTCTCCGAGTGCAGGCATAGAGACGATCGTGCCTGGTCCGCTTTGTGAAGCGTTACTGACGGTGCTTGCAACTGGTGCAGCCACTGGTGCCACGACTGGTGCAGGCGTCGGAGTGGGCGCGGGCGGTTGAGGTGCGGCTGCTGTTGGCGCAGATGGCGCGGCAGCGGAAGAAGAATTCCCATCATCGATGACTGCTAACTCGGCTCCGACGGCGACAGTCTGATCGACTGCGACCACGATCTTGGAGAGTTTTCCAGCGGCAGGAGAAGGAATCTCGGTGTCGACCTTGTCGGTAGAGACTTCAAGGAGTGGTTCATCGAGAGCGACGACATCGCCTTCGTTCTTGAGCCAACGTGTGACCGTGCCTTCTGTGACGCTCTCACCGAGCGCTGGCATCTTTACCGAGAATGACATCTCACTCCTTCGAATCCCGCTCGTACTCTAGCCCTGGCCCTCTGGGTCGCTCTAATCATCCGTGTGCGTGAAGCGGCTTACCCGCAAGCGCTAGATGCGCCTCGCCCATTGCTTCGGAGAGCGTGGGGTGGGCGTGGATGAATTGGGCCACATCATTCGCCTCGGCCTCCCAATTGAAGATGAGTTGAGCCTCGGCAAGAAGTTCTCCGTCGCGAGAGCCGACCATATGGATCCCGAGAATCGGACCGTTCTTGGCTGCAACGAGTTTCACAGAACCTGCGGTCTTGAGGATCTGCGCTTTTCCGTTGCCAGCGAGGTCGTAATTGAGTTCAACAACATCGTGACCGCGCTCTTTCGCCTGCGCAGTAGTAAGACCTACCGAGGCCACCTCGGGTTCAGAGTAGGTGACACGAGGGATGCCGTCGTAATTGATCGCACGTGGATTGAGTCCTGCGATCTCCTCAGCGACCATGATTCCTTCGGCAAAACCGACATGCGCTAACTGCAGAGTCGGGATGAGATCGCCGACTGCCCAGACACCTGCAACGCTGGTGCGGCACTTCTCATCGACCAAGACATAACCGCGATCCATTGCGATGCCTTGCTCTTCATAGC
>JBJTGO010000277.1:0-17241 GCA_046093985.1 Actinomycetota bacterium | reverse complement strand
CTCCTCCTATAGCCTCGATACGACGGGTGACTCACTGATTCTTCGGAGAAGCGGTGGGAGCACCGTGACGCGCGACATCTCTGATAGCGCCTATGCTCTTTCTCGAGGAACTCAGAATCTTCAAGTTGTGGCGGTGGATGCGAGTGACACACAACAAGTCGTTGCGGTCTACTACGAGGTAACTCGCGGACAGGAATATATTGGCGGCAACACCTCAGGTAAGTTCTTCATACCTGACGGAAACGACTACATCCTTCGATTATGGCCTGAGAAGTTTGGAAATCAAGGGTTTGAGAATACTTCTCTCTCGTTCGACGTTGTCAGCGGAGTTCCGCAATTCGATAGTCATACGGCCACAAATGGCGTCTTCAGGATTCCGTTACGAGGTCCGAATTTCAATTTTAGGCTGATCAACCCACTTGATGAGAGTCTCGTCAATGGGTATTTGACAGCGTGTTTCATCTCCTCTGATTCAAAAGGTGGTGAATGTCGTGGAACCGATGCTGAG
Organism: Actinomycetota bacterium; assembly: GCA_046093985.1. Lineage (GTDB taxonomy): Bacteria > Actinomycetota > Actinomycetes > Nanopelagicales > Nanopelagicaceae > SYAN01. The sequence continues at coordinate 16,733 of JBJTGO010000277.1, read as the reverse complement.
AATGGCGTTGGCAGGATGTTCCTAAGAGATGGTCGCTACACCGTTTACGCGAATCCTTCCAGTCAAGTGCCCTTATCGACACGACAGTTCGAGGTCTCTGTTTCGGCAGGTGTGGTCACTGCCACAGACTTCGTTACCACGGCCAATCAGATGCAGATTCGATTCTCTGCCCCCAACATCGTCGGATTCATTCATTCGGCCTTAAGCGATACGAGAGTGGTCTTTTCTGACAAGTCCAAGTCAGGTTTCTATGCGGCCCAAGTACAGCTACAACGTAAAGTGGATGGACAGGATCGTTGGACTTGTACGAACTACTCGAGTTGGAGAACATCTCCGCAATTCGGTTTCACAGTTTATGAACCCGGTGAATATCGAGTCGCTGTTTCGCCCGAAGTCTCTGACGAGTTAGTCTTTTCGACATCACAGTCTTTCTTTGTGAACGCTGACTCCAAGGTTTCTTTGACGCCTAGTAACTACCAGAACTCACTTTCGAACTTCATAGTTCGAATAGAGACTCCTAATGTCAACATGCGAGTGATTCGCGACGATAATTCCCAGCCATTAGAGAATGCCAGAATCACACTCTATGAAGTGACTAATTCTGGAACCTTTTATTTGAGAAATGTCTCGCTATCACGATCCATTCCTGGAATTGCCCGGTTGAGATTAGGAGATGGAAACTACAGATTGGATGTCGATCCTGGTTATGGCGACCTTGCAACGGGATTGAGTCGACAATCTTTCAATCTTGCAATCGCCTCAGGAATTGCTTCTATGACGCGTGTCAGTCAAGCGATCACTCCAGATACTGCAAGCGTCTTCCCGCTGAGGATGAAGGCAGGTAACCTGCAGGGCAGAGTCGTGGATACAAGTGGTTCGCCAGCTATTTGTGGCAACAATCGTTATGTGAATGTCCAGTTGCAGGGTTATGACGCTAGAAAAGATTATTGGTACTGGAAGAATTGGCTTAGCTTGAATTGCTCGACAGCGCGATTCAATGCCCAAGTTGACGAAGCAGGTACGTATCGAATCCGGCTGGAACCGAATGGCTTTGCGGGAGCAGGTCTCGGCTTCTCTAACACCTTTACTATCACCGAGACGTCACTCTCTACGGGGACCACATTTGATCTCGGGGATGTCTCACTAGGTGTCCCGAGTATCCGGATTGCAGTAACGCAGGATTCTCCAGACAGCAGACTTACAGGAGTCCCTATTGCAATACTCCGGGATGGGAGTTGGATGGAATGGGTTTATACCCAACAGGATGGAATTGCGAACATTGCGTTACCGAGTGCTGGTAACTACACCTTTGAACTGCACCCAAATCAAGCTGCCAGAGAGGCTGGCGCAACTAGGAAGTCCTATTCAGCGGTTGCTTCCGTCAATTCTGCTGGTCGTGTCGTGGCATCTGTTCCATCAGGAGTTGGGGTCACTTACATTTCCCAGGAGTCCCTCACCGTCCTTAGGTTAGGAATTCCAAACCTTAAGGGCGTGGTTCACGCACCTGACTCCACTACTACTCTCATTCGGGATGCCTACGTGATTCCAGTCTTGGCGTCAACGGGTGTCGATCTTTGGCAATATGCCGTGCCGACTGATGCCGCGGGCCGTTGGTCTTTGACTCTCCCTGAAGGTACCTACTCGGTACGTGTCAATGCTCCAGGCGGAAGCGTCCTCTATGGCTCAAGCAAACTTCTCAGCACTGTGACCGTCGACTCGCTTGGTGCTGTCTCACTCTCAGGATCGGCAGCAGAGTCACGGACTGCCCTCAATTTCGCCATTCCACTAAGCAACCCCCGCTGGAAGGGTCAAGTCTTTGAGCCCACGGTAGCTGGCGTGTTGAGTCAAGTTCCAGTCCCTTATCCAAGTGTCTGCTTGTATGCGAATGATCGTTGGACTTGTACACAAGGTGATCAGCAAGGGCGATGGGCGCTCACTCCAGACTACGAATTCACTTCTTTCTCTGCGACATCAGCAGTCACTGGTAAGCAATACCCAGTAATCCTTGAAGTGAACGACTGGAACACTCGCAAATTTCCGGTTCTGCGATTCCAGGGTGAGACTGCAGTTTCAACCGCATTGGGGGGACTGGAGAGTCAAAGTGTTCGTCTGGCGATGCGAAGCACAAATATGGAGATTGTGGTCAAGGCCGGTGGCGTAGTTGTGCCTGATGCATGGGTCAACATCGACCGGTATCGATGGGGTGGAAATTGGCTCGGTGGAAGTCCAACCAATTCAAGCGGTATTGCGAGATTTGTGGTTGATAATCTGGTCGATTCCTTCACGGTCACAGTTGATATCAATGGAAGTCAGCAATTCGCCACTGACTATGTCCGCACGGTGAAAAACTTCTCAGGTACCTCATCGGAGACTCTGACGGTTGAAGTTGCTCTCGATTCACCGAATCTACGTGGTGTCCTAAGAGAACCTAATGCCATTCCGTCCCAAGGAACTGCAGTCCCATGGTCTTGGCTCAATGTTTACAACGAGACGAAGAACTTGTGGGTACAGGGAGCTAGTACAAATCAAAATGGCAGGTTTGCACTCAATCTGGAGAGCCCTTCTGATGGTTCTGCAAGCTTGGAATACACAATCACTGCATATCCGGCATGGAATACAACCTCGAATGTGACGCCGAGCCGCTTCACCGCCGTGGTTACATCGACGGGTTCAGTGACCCTTTACCCCAAAGGCAAACCCAGTGTTTCGATTCCGACCGAGGTCTTGAATGGGAATAGTCACTACATATTCTCACTTGGGACCCCTTCGGTAACGGGTCTTGTGGTCATGCCGGATAGCTCGCCAGCGGCCTGGAGTTATGTTCTTCCTATAGAGAGTCTTCAGAAACAGTGGCTCTGGCAGAACGGCACGAACTCCAACTCCACTGGGAAATTCATGATGGATCTTCCAGACAATACCTACCAGATCCAGGCCAAGAGGCCATGGGGTTCAAGTGAAGTCGCAGACTCTGCTTTCTGTGAGGTGGTAGTGGCAGGTGGTGCTGTCACCAACAATGGTCCTTCCTGTGAAGATGGAACCTCCTCAAATCAGATCCGACTTGCCTTGCGACAACCGAATGTGAAGTTCAAACTTGTCGATGCAAGTGGCCAGGCGGTCTCTGGAGCGCAAGTCAGCGTTGGTTTCGGTAACTGGTCAACGTGGACTAACTCAAATGAAAGTGGCACTGTCTCACTCTTTATCGACACGGATGCGATGACACTGTTGAATCCTTGGTTCACTGATACCGCCATCAATTTCTACCTTTGGGTTTATCCACCGGGTGGCGCGACCTCCAACATGGTCCAATGGGGATGCTCAGTCAATGACGATTCCAAGCCCATCTGTAATGAGTTGGGGGCGGCGACTCGCGGTGTGGCGTATCCGACTATGAATATCGATTCCATCACCGTGTTAGGACCCAACACTTCCATCACCGTGAAGAGGCCAGGTGGTGCTTCAAGCGCTCCTCAAGATACTTATGTCTATGTATTTGAACTTGTATCCGGATGCGACAAGTGCCGATATTGGGCGGGATGGAGTCGTGTCAATTCAAATGGTGAGGCACCAATTCTCCTTGATGTCGATTCATCGAAGAGGTTTGCCGTTGAAGTCTGGCCCAATTGGCAAGAGCGCAACTCCCTTGCTCAGAAGTACCATGACAATGGTGGTCTTGGATATACGCGCTCACAGCTCGACTCGCTGAACTTCGAATTGGGAACACCAAACCTCACTCTAAGGATTCTTGCGCCGGACGGCCTTTCGCCAAGCAAGTGGGCCTGGTTGAGGATCGATGTCATTGATTCGGCGACTGGTCTGGCTCAATATGGTTACAAGGGCCTTCAGATGGATGAGCAGGGTCGTGGTGGAACCTTGCTGGAGAGTTTGGATGCTACTCGTGCCTATCGACTCTCGATCTATCCCGGTAATGGACAAGCAGGGTCGACAACTCAATGTGTTCTCTATGTAGATGGCTCTGGCGTCGTCTCCACAGATCCACAACGTTGCTGGAGCGAGACCATCACCGCGGGAACGTTAGAACTCAACTTGAGTTCAGGAAATGTCACAGGACTAGTCCGCACTCCTACGAATCAACCACTTGCTGGTGCTGTGGTCTACGCGAACTATCAGGAGACGCTAACGACCTCTGTGGTTGCCACGACAAATGCAAGTGGCTATTTCAGTCTTGAACTTGGCAAAGATAAGGATTGGACGATTACCGTCATCCCACTAAGTGTTGACGGAAGTCAATCTCCATACAGGAATGAAACGGCGACTGTGACTTCATCACAATTGACAACAGCACAATCTAGCGGAGTTCAGCACAACGTCGGAGTCATCACATTATCGAATCGCTAATGATGCAGCGTCGAATCATTCTTTTCTTGATCATTGGGATTGCCTTCTTTGGGATCTCGCCGGCGAGTGCGACTTTACCTACTGCGCCTGGTGATGTGACCGTTTCATCCACCTCTGGTTCCGGAACCAAACTGGAGGAAGCAAGAGTCAAAGTTGCCTGGACTGCCGTGAATGATGCCATCGGTTACATCGTTCGGTACCGCACCGGAAGCGATACCTATACCGCTCTCTATGTGAACCTTCCGACTGGTAACCAAGCGCAGATCGATGGGCTCCTTGGCGGACGTTCTTACAATTTCATAGTTTCTTCATATAACGCCACTGGCGAGCGTGCTGCGAGCACTGTCTCCTTCACGCCACGTTCTGTGCCGAAAGCCCCGACGGTCAATGCTGCCGATGCCGGTATTGGACAAGTAACGTTGAAGTGGACTGCTGCGGCGTCAGATGAGACTGGTGGCCTCAATCTCTCGGGTTATCTCATTGAATCCGATCAAGGCAAGATTGAAACGGTAAGTGCCACCACAACGGAGAAGGTCATTGATGGTCTCTCTGCAGGGAGCACACATAACTTCACCTTGAAGGCATTCAATAGCTTGGGTTATTCGATTGCCGCGACCTTTGAAGCAGCAGTTGTCTTCAACCGTCCAGGGGCACCGACAGGTGTGACCCTTGCAGTATCGGGGCGAACATTGACGACAAGTTGGACTTCTCCGACATCCGATGGAGGTTCGCCGGTTTCTGGTTACAAGATCTACCTCATCTCGGTAGCGACGGGACTCGATATCGACAGTAAGACCACCAATTCCACGACCACCAACACTACGTTCACAAATGTGGCGAATGGGAATTACAACATTCGGGTCATTGCTTCGAATCTTGTCGGCGATAGTGACCGCTCCACCGCATCATCAGATCGCGCCGTCGACGTCACCGTTGAGCTATTAGATAACACACCGATCTTCTCCCCTAGTAATGTTTCGTCGATACCAGTCGGGGATACCCTCAACCTCCGAATCTCGGCGCCATCCTTAGATACTCCGACTGTCACGGTAACTGGTACACCGAATAACGCATGCACCTACAGCAACGGAATCTTGACGGCAGTTCTCGGTGGAGAGTGCTCGATCCGTGCCACAGTCAGTGCTTCTGGCAACTACGGCGCTGGAGACACCACACTTGTCATCACACTGACCAAGCTCTCTCAATCCATCACGTTCCCTGTAATCACAGACCAAAGTGCGCCATCATCCTTCTCGCTAGCTGCAACCGCCTCATCAGGCCTTACCCCTACCTACGCTGTTTCGGGAAACTGCTCCCTCGGTGGCAGCACGGTCACAACACAGAGTGGACGGTGCACCGTCACCGCTTCCCAGTCAGGAGATTTCAGATTCGCAGCAGCCACTCCTGTTGAAAGAAGTTTTGCCATCGCAAGTGCTGGGACGGTCTCTGGTGGAGTGGTCGTCTCGGCTGGTGGAGCCGTAGTGACGACTCAAGTAGTTGATACACGAAGCACAACCACATCCGCTCTACTACGAATTCAGGTGGTCGATCCGCTCTCCCAATCCACACCTCTATCGCAAGAGTCTTGTATCGAGGTCAAGAGTGTGATTGTTCAAGAGGGAGTGGATAGCAATCGATGTGTGAGTGGAGGCAATCTGGCTGAATTCAATCTGAAGGATGGCGAATATAGAGTTACAGTCTCTGATCCAAGCAAGAAGCGCACTGCCAAGTCCTACTCTTTGAGTATCGATAAGAGCGAAATCTCTATCCCTGAAGTTCGAATCGCTACTTTGCCAAACCGTTATCTCTTACCCGCTGGCTCTCTGATCATCACAACATCGGAAACCCTTACCGTCATCACAAGAACTCCTGAAACGGCTACTACGAACACAATCTCGACGGAGACAAAGACTGCAGTCAGCTCGCAATCCGAGAGCAAGAGTGTGATAACGACACCTAAGAGTGGGTCGACTTCTACTCCAGAGAAGTTAGAAGTAAAGGTGATTTCGAAGGTGGTCCGATCCAGCACGCCAAAGATCAAAACACTCTCTCTTGAGACTCTTGAGTCCTCGAAAAATGTGGCGCGTGTATCGAACCTCATAGGAACTCAGCAATCATTCAACAACCCGATATCTCGTCCTTTGCAGATGGAGATTCCTCTCAGTAAGAAGAGCAATCAGGTTGTGATTGAAGTCAGACCAATCGGAGGGAAGACAATTCGTCTCTTCTCCAAGTCGGGACTCAAGAAGGGCGAGCTCCTCTCGCCGATCATCAAATTCAAGAAGATTGAAGAGTATCGAATTACGACTACAGTAAACGGCAAAAAGTCAATCTTGACTGTGAAAGTAAAGAAGAAGTAATTTGATCTCTCTTTGAGATCTAGGAATCGAATCCCAATCCAAGCCGATCCAATAGCTTCAGCCAAGGGTTCCTTCGACCCGTGAGATCAGCCCGCATCAATGACCATTGCGTAAGTCGGATAAAAAAGAATCTCAATGGTTCTGGTGGGAAAGGAATTGGCTTCTTCCGGACCATCTCAAGCCTGGTTCGCTCTGAATCGATCCCCTCGAGAAGATCAAGCATCACTTCCGCACCAAAGCGCGTAGCCCCTACCCCAAGTCCGGTAAAGCCCAAGACGTATGAGACTTTCTCATCCATGGCAGTTCCCCAGAATGGCGAGAACCGCGAGCAAGTATCGATCGCTCCACCCCAGCCATGGGTGAACTTGATGCCCTCAAGTTGTGGGAATGTCTTGAGAAAATCTCGCGCTAACTTGGCGTATGTCTCAGGTTCGTCTTCGTATTCAGGGCTGACTTCGCCGCGGAAGTTGTAGATGGCGTCATACCCACCCCACAAGATCTCGTTCTCTTTGGTGAGGCGGTAATAGTGGAATTGATTACCTGCCTCAGAGAGTCCTTCGCGGCCTGCCCATCCGATCGCCGCCATCTGTTCGGCCGTCAGTGGCTCCGTCACCAATTGGAAGTCATAGACCGGAACTACATACTTGCTCGTTCCAGGAAGAAGTGAGTCATAGACGTTTGTAGCGAGTGCCACTCGGTCGGCATGGACTTTGCCATATGGTGTGGAGAGGATGACATCGTCGCCATCATCCTCGATATCTTCGACCGGGCTATGTTCATAGATCACAACGCCTAACTTCAGACAGGCCCGTTCCAATCCCCAGACCAAGCGGGCAGGGTCGACGAGCGCCGTTCCGTCTTCATCCCAGAGTGCGCCGAGATAGATGGGCGAGTTGACTCGAGCTCGCATCTCCTCTGCCGTGAGAAATTCGACCTCATCTCCATAAGAATTTCGTAACTCTGCCTCCCGCTTGAGTTCTTCGACTTCCCAGGGCTTCGTGGCTACCTTCAACTCGCCGGTTCGCTCCCAACCGCAATCGATTCCGTACTTCTCAATCGTTCGTTCGATGGCGCGGAAGTTCTCACGACCGAGTCGTTCCACTGCCTCCATCTCATCTTTGAAACGGTTATAACCATTGATGAATCCATGCGTAAGCGATGAGTTGCAGAATCCACCATTGCGACCTGAAGCCCCGGCGCCCGTCTCCTTTGCTTCCAAGATGACGACGTGGCGATGGGGATCACGTTCCTTTGCAATGAGCGCTGTCCATAGTCCGGTGTATCCGGCACCGACGATGCAGAGATCCGCTTCAATCTCTTCGACCAGGGAAGGGCGAGACTCTGGTTCCAGGGGATCAGAGTCAAGCCAGTAGAGAGCTGGCTGCATATGCATAAGATGCTTCAAAACCTTGGGGTCGATGGAGACCATCGTCGATCCGGCCTAGCCGGTTTCACCCCTTTGTCTATGACACGGTTGACCCGGGTCCTCCGGAATCAAACCCCACTTCGCAGATCTTCATCTAGCAACCTGTTTTTCGAAGTAGTGAGTGGAGCTTACCTCGCCCCCCTCCACCCTGAGCAAGTTCAGAGAGTTATCGTGATTCCTACGCATGAAAGTCAAGAGAAAGTGGCTCATACCTGAACGACGATTCGAACCACATCTTCCGCAGTCGCAGCGTCACCAAGTTCCGCATTGACGTTAGTTGGGATGCCATTGATCTGTGCTGCAGAGAGAAAGGCAAGTTGTGTTGCGATATGTGTCATCCAAAAGAAAGCACCTGGACCGATCTTCTCGATGATCCGCTTGGCTTCGGCCAACTGGGAATCATTGAAACTCTCGATCTCGTTGCGTTCATCTGCAATGACGCGCAATAGGAAGGCTCTGATCGCCTCAGCGCTCTCCTTCGTTCGGCCCGCTGAGGCGATGAGTTCTTGTAGCTCAGCATCAAGGCTCAACTTCTTCTGCTTTCTGCGCATCAGGAACACTCCAATAAGAGCACCGATGAGAAAGAACTCCAACATGAGACCACCTTCCGAGATATCAGGTAACGGTAAGGCGGGGCACTGACAGGGCAACTCTCAAGCCATGTGCGCTCACTCGCGCTCTGCAAGCCTCGCTTTGACCAGTCTCAAGATGAGTTGGTCATCGACCGTCCAGTCATTGGGAATTTGGATGGTGTGCTTATTGACCTTGAGATCGGGGTACTTCTTCATCACTGAGTCGAGAACTTTCTTGCTGAAGGGATTGAGCAAGATGTGATTCTTCGCGACTCCGGCGCCGAATATGTACATCGTTCCAAGGCGCATCATGGGTTGGTTCCATGCGATCACTTGTTCAAGTTTGGGATGCCTTTTGCGGATCGCCATGAAGATCTTACGAATCGTCTTTGCTTGTTTCGGGTCAATACTCTTGTAATAGTCGGTGAGAGTCTCATGCCGCTTTGAGGAGAGTGAACCGCGCGAGTACATCACGAGAGCATTCGCATGCGCACGAGAGAAGCCATAGTTCTCTTGGAGATGTGCCATTTGCTCCGGGTACTTCTTACCCTCGATCTTCGCCATCACCTTGAACCAGAAGGCCATCTTCTCCCCGTATCGCTTCTCGATAGCAGGGAAGTGCGATTCGCGCTTGGGGTCTCGCGTTGGCATAGCCCGACTTTACTGAGTGACTCGCTTACTTTCGAGGAATCTCTGCAGCGCATCGCGTGATCTCTCTTGACTAGGACGATGTGATTTCTCCCAGAGCTCGATCGAGATGAATCGCAACTTCTTTAGTTTTGGTTGCTCCTCCAAGAGGCGCCGCACTTCGGACTCTCCCCACTCTTGAAGACTTTGAGCGTGCTCCATGAAGCCCAGTAGCGCATCACTTGCTAGAGCAAGAGCCTTTGCATCGGCATTGATAGGAATTGCGATCCCATTCATCACAGAATGTCTTCCAACCGGGATTTTCCATCCACTGGCGCGACCAAATTCCTCATTGGAAGAAAGACAATTCGCGCAGACCTCCCACGACCAACGCGAATAGCCACCAGCAAGTGAGATGCCACAGAGAAAACAGAGGTGGAATCCATTGGGACAGTCCTCAGTGCGCTTCTGATGTCGCGGTTCACAGGCACACCTTTGAAGACCGGATCCAATCGATGTGAGATCAAGGCAGGAGAGATGGAGATAGAGAGATTGCAAAGACATGAGATGGTCCGTCCTGGACCCGTCAGTGATGAGGATCCGCCGCTTCTTCGCGAGGCGATCACGCGAAGCGGGTCTTCCCCTAGAACCACCGTGTGCGGATGACGCGGTTGGTATCAAGCAAGCCAGGGGGCTTATCGCTTGATTCTTAACCCAGGGGAAAGATACTCCTCATCTCTGACAGTCAGATGCCCCATCAATCTCTCTTGAAAGGGTCGATTGAGAGCTATCCGACGCCTACTTCGTCATGATCTCTTGACGTAGGAAACCAAGATTCGACTTTGACTTAGCCCCCCAGAGGTAGATGATCCCGTTTGTTTGTGCCTTCATCTCAAATGGTGTCGCCGCGGTCACGGTTGTTGATGTCTCAGGATAGGTAGCGCCGAGCGTGTAGAGACCGAACGGAAGGGATCTCTTCCGCTCCACAGTGTTTGTTATCGGGATGAAGGTGGGAGTGCCATTGATGCGGAACTGTACGGCGGGGGCAGCTGCAACATGGCGAACTGTCAACCACGAACGCTTAATCCCTGCCCGTGTGACGACATCTTTGTAGGTGGAGAGGCGAGGTTGCTCAATCTCGTTCAGGTGTGCCACGAAGGAGAGTGTCGTGCCACGGGAGAGCATCAAGACTGATGACGAGAGAAGGGGTGAAGTTGTTCCAGATGGGACGACGCCATTTGCGTAGATTCGAATGGTCAGATTGTTATGAGAAGTCGTGAATGACTTGATCGTCCCTGGGGTGGCGTTATCTATGATCATTGTCGTATCCGCATAGATGTCAACGACATCAGCGCCATAACCACTAGGAATCGCATGGATCACTGTGTAGATGAAATCGTCCGTTGGCAAAGGTTTTGGTTTTGCTTTTGCGCTCGCGAACTCTGCGCCTGCAATCAGTGTGAGCAACACCGTCAGATAGACGAACTTTCTGGAAATCCTCATGATCAACCCTTCTATAAATCCAATGAAATTCGATGTAGATTCAACAAATCAAATGATGAATGAAAGCGTATGTAGCCCTGAAGAATGGTTTTGATCAAAGTCCAGTTATTGACCAGTTCATCTTCGCGTGATGATCTTGTGAAGGTCAAGCCACGAGACGCTTAGATAAGAGAGGGCGAGAAGCAAGAGATACTCTCTCCAATTTAGCGGAGCGAGGTCGAAAGCATCACGAAGGATTGGGATGTTGAGAAGGAGAAGGAGCAATGTCGTCGCTCCACCGGCCAGCCAAGGAATCGCTGCATTTCGTCTCTTGATGAGCGCCTCCCAAAGAGTGAGCGTTCGTGATCGGTTGATCAGAATCAGTACTACATTCGCGATGACGAGAGCTGCAAAGGTAAGTGACCTGACTTTCTCTTCGGAGGCATCAGAGGCGATGTTGATGAGGAATATTGATAAGACGAGCGCGAAGATGGAGAGCCCTTGCAGGAGTGCTAGGAAGATCTCGCTCCGATTGAAGATTCCGGATCGAGGCTTGCGCGGCGCTTGGTTCATGATTTTCGGGTCGGGGCTCTCCACTTCGAATGCAATGGATGAGGCCGGATCGATGATCACTTCATGGAAGGCAATCAGTGCAGGGACAAGGATCAATGGCCAATCCGCGACCAAGATGGGTGCGATTGCCATTCCAAATATCGGGATATGGATCGCGATCACATAAGTCATCGCCTTCTGGATGTTGGCGTAGATGGCTCGCCCACGACGGATTCCAGCAACGATAGAAGTGAAGTCATCATCAGTGATGATCAAATGGGCGGCTTCACGGGCAACATCCGTACCGCGCTCTCCCATGGCAATCCCGATATCTGCTGCACGGAGGGCAGGAGCGTCATTAATCCCATCTCCAGTCATTGCTACAACGTCGCCATTGGACTGGAGTGCTCTGATCAGCCCCAGTTTGTCGCTCGGCGTTACTCGAGCGAAGACTTGGCACCTCTCTACTCGTTCCGAGAGTTCCTGATCGGTAAGGGACGCGATATCGACGCCGGTCAGAACATTTTCTGGTCGCTCAAGTCCAATCTCTTCAGCAATTGATCGCGCCGTCGTTGGGTGATCGCCCGTGATCATGATGGTTCGAATCCCAGCCGAGAGACATTCACGCACCGATGCCGGAACGCCATCTCTGATGGGATCTTTGAGGAACGCCAGTCCTAAGAATTGAAAGTCGAGTCTCTCAAGTTCCAGTCCTTCGACACTGACACCGTTGACCTTTGCTAAAGCGATTGCGAGGACCCGCAGGCCCCTCTCTCCGGCACCTTTCACTCTCTGATTTGTCTCTTCGAGAGCGCTGCCTTCGATACCAGAGAGATGAGCAATGTGTTCTGGTGCGCCTTTTGCGGCAACAAGGAGTGAATTGCCTTCTTGCCATACATGGATGTAGGCAAGGCGTTCTTTGATGATGGGGAATTCTGCGACAGAGACCAGGCCCTCCGTTGCGGTCTCGACATCTACGAGCGCGCGAAAGGCCTTATCCATGGGATCGAATGGACGCTTCGGGGCCGCGAGAGAGGCAATGCGAAGTAACTCGTGCGCTTCTTTGAGCTCGATGGCTTCGTGGGCGGGGATCAGATGGTGATTGACTTGTACCTCGCTCACCGTCATCTCATTGCGAGTCAAAGTACCGGTCTTATCGACACAGAGGACAGTCACTGATCCGAGAGCCTCTATGGCTGGCGCTTGTCGTGCGATGACACGAACTCGCGCCATACGCCAGGCACCAAGCGCCATAAAGAGTGTAAGGATCACGGGAAACTCTTCAGGAATCAGTGCCATCGCCGCTGCAATCGCAGCGATTCCACCTTCTAACCAGTTACCTCTAGTCAGACCGTAAATCACGACGATGGCAATCACAGTGACTACCGCAACCAAACCTATGGTCTTGACGATGGCGTCGATACTCTGCTGAAGATGAGGGCGGGAATAGGGACTCGACTCTATTGACTTTCCGATCTTCCCAAGTTCAGTGCTACTTCCCGTTGCGATCACTCTCGCCCTACCGTGACCTCGAACGGCGAGTGATCCCGTGTAGATGATGTCATTGGCGCTTTTCGTAACGGGAATTGATTCACCTGTCAGGAGCGATTCGTCGAATTCCAGTGAAATGGCTGTCACCAACTCGGCATCCGCAACGACTCGATCTCCCTCAGAGAGAATGATGAGGTCACCTGGTACGACCTCTCTACTCGATATTCGAACCTCGATGCCATCACGGATGACATGAGCCAGTGGTGCGGTAAGTTGCCGAAGAGAGGCCAAAGCGCTATTGGTTCGTTGTTGTTGATAGATGGATATGCCTAGCACTATCACCACGGTGAACATCAGCAGGACGGCATCCGTGAGATCTGCCAGCAGAAAACTCAATAGACCTGCGCCAAGAAGCAACAGGAGCATCGGTTCACGAAGTACAGCCAAAGCCACTGCAACCCTTGATTGGGAGACTTCGGTCTCGACCGTATTGGGGCCAAATTCACGCAGTAAACGGCTAGCTTCTTGCGAGCTCAGTCCAATACCGGTCATCTCTGCATGCTATTGCCTGCCATAATTCTCATCTTCCTCACGCCTCCCTAGCTCAGTGGTAGAGCATCCGCCTTGTAAGCGGAAGGTCGTCAGTTCAATCCTGACGGGGGGCTCTCCTTGTCACTCCGGTGCCTAGATGTGACTCTCGCATCTGACTAGGATGAGTCGCACTTCTGCCTCTCGGGCGTAGTGGTTGAGACAGTGCAAGGGGATCCTCGTGTCAGACATTCTGGTCATCGAACCGAATGATGATGACGAGTACGCCGAAGACGCGGAATTTGACGGCATCGAAGCGGATGAGGAACCCAGTAAGAATTGGCTGCTTTCAATAGCTGCCAGCGTGATCGTGTCACTCGTTTTGATTGGCGAGACCGTTGGTGGATTGATCGGTCTCAACAGTTATGAACCTCTTGAGTATGGAACAGGTGTCTCCTCAACGACTGCTTGTGACACGGCACTTGATGTATTGCCTGTCAGTGGAGTGCAGTCTTCAGAAACTGAGGTCGTACAGACGCTCAGTCACATCGATATCTCAGGTATCAGTGATGAATGCCTCAACAAGACCTTCACCATAGAGATGTATAAGTCAACCGGACCGTTGACAGGTTCACCAGTTAATATTGGGACACGCATGGGCGGAACCCCCACAAGCTACATTCGATTCGTTCTAGCAACGCAGCCCACGGGATTTACTGGACTTGATTGGAAAATCTATCCAACTTCAGGCGGACTCCCCAATCCTTCAAGTGCGACGGGTCTGAATACATGCGGAGGCGATAGCAATGCTATCGACAACGTGAATGTGCCGACTTTTGACTGGTTTGATCTGACTAACCCAGGCTATGGAATCGTCTGTCCAGATGACAACTTCCTCACCCACATGACGGGGTTCCTTACTATTCCGGGCACGGATGACGGCGATCTCACTTCAGTGAGTTTTGGGCTCGAGAGTAATGGAAACGCCGAACTCCTCATAGGTGGAAGGACGGTGATCTCTGATCGCACCTCACATGCCACATCGACAAAGAATGGTTCGATCTTGTTGCGTAAAGGTCAAACCTATTCGATCGATGTTTGGTACTTCAAAGGGACTGGGAGCGGCAGCCTAATTTTGTCCTGGAATCGAAATTCCAGCACGGGAGCGATTCTTGCATCTCCAGTCGTCGTTCCTTCGTCTGCGTTCACCTTCCAATCAACCGTGGGGATTGTCATCCCAAGTAGCGAGGGAGTCACGGATTACACCGTCACGGCCCTTGGTTTGAGCACAAACAATCGGTCTGTAAGAATCAATATTGCTTCGCGCGTTCTGGCAGGGGACGCAAATAGGTTCACATTAGAGACTTCAAGGTAGATGCTGCGGCAGAGACGCATCGGCATTGCCTCCATAGGGGTGGGCTTAGTTGTTTCCATCTATCAATTCGTGCCGTCACTAGCAGAAAGCATCAGCCAAGTTCTTACCGAAGTCACTTCGGACTCTTCGCCTGGACTCACAAATACGGATACCAGTATCACCACATCTGAAACTTCTGTAATTCTTCTGAGTGGAGATTCGAACTCCGAGGTCATTGGCCTAATTGGTGATACGCAGTCAGCAAGTGTTGAGACAGGTACGGTTCAGGCGCCAGTCCGGCGCATTCCTCCAGTCGAAGTGACCACGACTCAAGGAATCACAATGAGAATTCCTCAGACGGTGCGTGTAGATCCACGTGCCCAAAGTGTATTTCTACCTCAGATTTATGCTGAATCACTCAATTCTTTGATGATGTGCATTAGTTCAGATTCGTTGTCGATCGATATCGGATCTCAGGGGGTCGAAGATTTCATTGATAGTGATGAACTGAAAGTTGCTGGAGATAGAAGTGAATACCTAGTTCTTAGTGGTGATCCTCAGACTGTCGTCAATGTACTGAATGGAGCTTCTGGAATACGCGCTTTTCGTAACTCTGGTGGAGTTGGCAATCAGAGTCTCATCATTACTCTGATCGACATATCGAGACCTTCGGTCGACACTGCGTTCTGTGAGAGACCTGCAGCTGGAAACAGACGGACAGTCACGTTTCTGCCATTGGCCATAGAACAAAGAATCTCTGACGGGAAGATTCGACTTGGAAAGTAGCCTCCTTAAGTGCCTCTCTTGAAATCCCACAGATTCTGACCTAGGGTGAGGGGTGGTCAGTCCAAGGACCAACTGTTGTTTACCTAAGGAAGTTGAGGACTAGCGTCGTGCCTTCAATGAACTCTCCGCTCAGTGGAAAAGTTTCTGGGGGTTTCGGTGGTAACGGTCGGGCAAGATCTCGGCTCCTAGTCGGTCTCGGAATCGTTGCCGTTGTTCCATTCTTTTTCAGCACCTTTGCTGCAAATGTCACCGTGGGTCAAGGTGCACTTGAGTTTGGACAAGGTTCGCAACAGACAGTGGCTTGTGATCCTTCCGTCTATGTCGCACTTGGCGAGGAGTGGCACTCCTCGGGACAATCGGATGATCCTTCATATGGATTCTTTCGCGTCCGATCGATTACAGTCGCTAATCTTGACTTGCTTTCATGTCGAAACAAGAAACTACGCGTGAGACTAATTGATGTGGCGGGTAAAGAAATCCCGATCGGCTCTCTTCCAGAGGCACGAGCGCTCCAGATGGTGCTTCCTGACAGCGATGCTCCCGTTGGCACAAGTGATGTGGTCGCCCTGCGCTTGACCTATCTCACCGGTGATGGACAGGCGCTCTCGGGACAAATCTCTGCCTCGGCAGCTATTTCAGTCTCAGGGACTTCTGTTTATGACGGGAGTGTCCTCGGACCACAGAACGCCGATGTCACTTATTACTTAGATCCTTCGGCAACCTTGGTCAATATCAATGGGCAACAAGTCGGTCGAACCACCGTTGAGACGGTCAACAACGCTCAGGCAAGTTCGTAGGGGTAACGACCCTTAGGGGTGAGCGTGCGAAGTAGATCTCTGACCATTCTTATTGGGATTGCCTTCATTATCGGTGGCGTTTTCTTCTCGGGGACCCTTGCCCAGACCATCACCCTGGGGTCAGGGGAGGTGGAGTTCGGACAAGGCTCTCTCGTGGTCACCAATTGCGATCCCACCGTCTTTGCGCAGCCGATTCCAATCGCAACTGGCAGTTCGCCCGCTTATCTGTTGCAGGGCTTCAGTTTCTGGGGCATTGATATCGGTGATTGCAACAATCGTGACTTCACCATCAGGCTCTATGGTGATTCGGGTCAGATCAACTTAGCCAGCGGCCTTAGTGAGGCCAAAGTTCGCTTAGTGGGCTCCTTCTTCTATGCGTTGACGCCAGGGACCACCATCTAC
>JBJTGO010000276.1:0-1094 GCA_046093985.1 Actinomycetota bacterium | reverse complement strand
GTGAGTTGTCGATCCTTCGTTGAAGTCGATGACTTAGCCAAGGGTCAGCTCCTTGTTCAGGTCCATGCTCGAAGAATCGAGTGCAAGACGATTACAGGATTGAGTCAATCGTGTCTGCAACTACCCAATCATCGTGGATTGCTTGCGGTTGCGAATCAAGGTGAAGACCAAGACGACAACTGCACCGATTGCAATCGCTGCGGATAACAAGGTGTTGCCATCGACAATGAGTCCGACAACGGCTGGTGTGATCAAGAGTCCGACAAGGTTCATCACCTTGAGGAGTGGGTTGATCGCAGGACCTGCAGTGTCCTTGAATGGATCTCCGACAGTGTCACCGATGACAGTAGCTGCATGAGCCTCAGAGCCCTTGCCGCCGTAATTACCGTCCTCAACCATCTTCTTGGCGTTGTCCCACGCGCCACCTGAGTTCGCGAGGAAGACTGCCATGAGAGTTCCGGTACCGATAGCGCCAGCGAGGTAAGCGCCGAGTGCGCCGACACCGAGTCCGAAGCCAACGGCGATTGGAGCCATCACGGCAAGAAGTCCTGGGGTTGCCAACTCACGAAGAGAGTCGCGGGTGCAGATGTCGACAACGCGACCATATTCGGGCTTTTGAGTTCCATTCATGATGCCAGGGAACTTCTGGAACTGATTACGAACCTCCATCACAACCGCTCCTGCAGCGCGCGAAACCGCGTTGATGGCAAGACCGGAGAAGAGGAAGACAACCGCTGAACCGATCATGAGACCGACGAGATTGCGAGGATCTGCGACATCAAGGATTCCTTCGAGAGCGCGATCTGTGACCTCTGCGCCCTTCTCAAGGACTGCTGCCTTGATCGCATCGGTAAAGGCACCAAAGAGCGCTGTTGCAGCAAGAACTGCTGTTGCACTCGCGATTCCCTTTGTGATCGCCTTTGTCGTGTTTCCGACAGCATCAAGTGAGGTAAGGATCTTCGCTCCTTCACCCTTCACATCTCCTGACATCTCAGCGATGCCTTGAGCATTGTCAGAGATAGGTCCGAAGGTATCCATCGCGACGATGACACCGACCGTTGTAAGAAGGCCGGTTCCAGCGAGCGCTACTGCAA
>JBJTGO010000275.1:0-3587 GCA_046093985.1 Actinomycetota bacterium | reverse complement strand
CTGCACCACCAGCAACAGCCATATCGACGAGTTCAGCGATCTTGTTCCGCTCCTTGAGCGAGACGAAGGCACCCAGTTGCGCACCTTCGGTCAGCCCCGGCGCCATCTTGATCTTCGACATCGCTTCGGTCAGTTTCGCAGTGAATTCCGTGGCGATCTTCTTTGAGACGAAGATTCGATTCGCTGCGGTGCATGCTGCGCCACCGTTTCGCATCTTCGCAACCAGTGTCCCAGCAACCGCGACCTCAAGGTCCGCATCATCGAAGATGACAACCGGTGCGTTACCACCCAACTCCATCGAGGTGCGGATGATGCGATCTGCAGATTCCTTGAGTAGGACTCTTCCCACTTCCGTCGACCCGGTGAAGGAGAGATTTCGAACTCTTGGATCATGGAGCATCTTCGAGACCGACTTACCGGTCTCCTTCGGGAAGATCACATTGACGACGCCATCAGGAACACCGGCGCGTTGCAAGATATCGACGACTGCCAGCGCAGTCAGTGGCGTCTCCGTTGCAGGTTTCAAGATTGTTGTGCAACCAGCGGCCAGGGCGGGGCCAATCTTTCTCGTCGCCATAGCAGCAGGGAAGTTCCACGGCGTAATGAGGAGCGAGACACCGATGGGTTGATGCGTGACCAAGAATTTCTTATCGCCTGAAGGTGCATCGCGATATTCACCATTGATACGGACCGCCTCTTCAGCGAACCAACGGAAGAACTCGGCGGCATAGATGATCTCATTTCGCGCATCTGTGAAGATCTTTCCGTTCTCTCTGACGATGATCTTCGCAAGTTCATCTGCCTCAGCGACCATGATCTCGAATGCTTTACGCAAGATCTCAGCTCTCACACGAGGCGCAGTCTTCGACCAGGACTTCTGCGCAGAGTAGGCGGCATCGACCGCCATCTCGACTTCCTTCTCACCTGCGAGCGCGATCTCTGCAATCGTCGATTCATCGCTCGGGTCCATCACTGCAAGTCGCTCCGGTGCTGAAATCCAGTTACCACCGATGAAGAGGTCTGATCTATAGCTCATAGGCGCAAGCATAAAGGGGAGTAGATTTCGATTATGTCCCGCAGCGAAGTGATGGAGAAGCTCGGTCGAATACAAGCGCTACTGAGAGAGCGCGACCTCGACGCCATCATCCTCAAGAAGGGCGCCAATGTTGCCTGGGCGATAGCGGGCCGGGCGCATGTGCCGACCACCCTCGAACTCTCCTGCATGGACCTTGTCATCTCCCATGAGGGAATCGAAGTGATCACAAACAAGATCGAAGCTGAGCGCCTTATCGAAGAGGAGCTCAGTGGCATCGAGCGAGTCACCGTGATCAATTGGTTCGAGGGAAGAGATGCGCAGCTTCCGCAAGGAGAACGTGTAGGTATCGATGGACCTGATCCAGTTCGAGTCAATCTCTCCGCCGAGATCGAAATGTTACGTCGCGATCTCAATGAGGATGAGGTGGCACGCTTTAGAGAGATCTGCGCTGACTCTGCCGTCGCACTTGGTGAGGCAATGAGGAAGGCTGGAAAAGGCAAGAAGGGATTGAGCGAAGTTGAACGAGCGGGATCAATCGCCAGTGAATGTTGGGAGCGCAATCTTGAACCCGTTGTCTCACTTGTCGCAGGCGAAGAGAGACTTACTAAGTTCCGACACCCATTGCCTACGACCGCGCCTCTCGGTTCTCGATTCATGGGAGTGATCTGTGCGCGTCGAAAAGGTCTGATCGCAAGCGTCACCAGGATCGCGTCCTTTACCAAGATCGATCGAGAGACTCAGAGTTGGTATGAGCGACTCCTGGATGTGGAGCGAACATTCATCAATGAGAGCAGAGTTGGCGCGAAACTTTCCGATGTGGTTCGGGTCGGGGTGGCGGAGTATCGCAATCAAGGTTTCGATAGCGAAGAGTGGACCCGTCATCATCAGGGCGGCCCCACCGGATACCTGCCCCGTGACTTTCCCGCGCATGAGAAGACGGAGCGAGAGATCACTCTCCAAAACGCTCTCGCTTGGAACCCTTCAGGTAAGGGGCTCAAAGTAGAAGACACCATTCTTACTACTGCTTCCGGCGCCGAGGTCCTGACCCTCGATCCCGAGTGGCCTACTCAGATGGTCTTCGAGCGGGCTCGCCCCTCACTCCTTGAGCTCTAATCTCTCGTTCAACCCTCATCGGCTAGATGAGGGATCGTTATATAAAAGGTGCGTATTTCGGTCATCAATCTGTTGACCGCGCCCTCTCAGCCCAGAAGAATCCCACGGTGGTAAGAGGTCTGACCACTCAACGGCGAGGGTTGCGAGAAGGAGCAGAGTGATTCGTTACGGAATCATCGGCGCTGGCGCGATGGGGCGAGAGCACATCGCCAACCTCTCCTTCATCGAAGGCGCTACGGTCACCGCAATTGCTGATCCGAACTCTGACTCCCTTGCACGAGCGCTCGCTGAGTTGGAGAAGTGGGGAGAACCTGCTGCGAAGACTTTTTCAAACTACAAGGACCTTCTCGCTTCCGAACTTGTCGATGCGGTCATCGTCGCAACACCGAATCACACCCATGTCACCGTCTTGAAAGATGCCCTTCTCTCAGATCTTCACATCTTTATTGAGAAACCGCTCTGTACTACCGTTGAAGATTGCGCCGATGTCATCGAGTGGTCTCGCGACCGCAAGAAGTTGGTCTGGATGGGGCTTGAGTATCGCTACATGCCACCAGTTGCAGAGTTGATAAAGATCGTCAAGTCAGATGGCGTCGGTCAAGTACATCAGGTGAGCATCCGCGAACATCGCGAACCCTTCTATCCGAAGGTCGACAACTGGAATCGCTTTCGTGCGAACACGGGTGGCACCTTGGTCGAGAAGTGTTGTCACTACTTCAATCTGATGGATCACATCACCGGGGAACATCCGGTACGTGTCTTCGCTTCTGGTGGCCAGAGAGTCAATTACCTCAATGAGGTCTATGACGGGAAGACCTCGGACATGCTCGATAGCGCCTACGTTCTCCTGGAATATCCGAGTGGTGCACGAGCGATGTTGGACCTCTGCATGTTCGCAGAGAACACGGTTGATAAGGAGTCAATCTCTGTCGTCGGTGATGGCGGCAAAGTCGAATCCTTCCTTCCCTCTCTTGAATTGCGCTATGGCAAGCGTGAAAGTGTGGGAAATTTCAGTGAATGGACCTATGACGCCAGCAAGACCAAGGATCTCACCGTCAAGACGGTTTGGAACGATGCGATCAAGTACAAGGGATTTCATTACGGAGCTTCATATCTCGAGCACCTCAAGTTCTTCAAGGCGATGAGTGAGGGGAAACAACCCGACATCACTCTCGCAGAGGGGATGCGTAGCGTCGCTGTCGGTATCGCTGCCCACCGAAGTATCGATGAGGGTCGCATCGTCGAGATGAGCGAGATCTTACCGGCGAAGTATCAGCAGAGCGCAATGCCAGTTGGGGGCAGATCATTTGCAAAGTCGCTATGATTACTGTTGCGCGTCCGACATTCGATATACCGACTGCTAAACTATTCTTTGACGTAGATTATGTGCTTCTCTCCTCTTTTGGCTAGGATCTCGTCTCTTAATTTGGGCTTGTGA
>JBJTGO010000274.1:0-3430 GCA_046093985.1 Actinomycetota bacterium | reverse complement strand
ACCATCGATGACATCTGTCATCGCAACGATGAAGAAGAGGAACCACGCGAGAAGGCGTAGCTCATCATTCTCACCTTGCTCTGCGATGAGAGCCCAGGCGCAGAATGGAAGGGCGAGGATTCTGACGATCGTCAACATGTTAGGGAGGTTGAAGATCACCCTTCTTGCTACTTCATCACGCTCTCGCGGATCGACCATCAGTGAACCTCACCTTGCGATGGAGAAAGCGGTCTTGCGATGAGATCGGCACCATCACTCGCGACTACCACCACATCAAGATACTGCCCGACCCGATAGATCGAGTCAGAGCCACCTTTAGGAGTCTCAAGATAAGTGAGACCATCGACTTCGGGCCCTTGGTGTGGGCCTCTGCCCTCGAAAAGATCACTATCGATTCGTTCAACCAAGAGAGAGAATTCCTCACCGATACGACTCTCGGCGCGCTGATTGACGATCTCCTCGGCCAATGAACTCGCCTCGCGATAGCGATCTGCGATCAGTTCTGGATCAATCTTCTCGTTCAAAGCTGCTGCCTCAGTCCCATCCTCATCGCTATAGGGAAAGACTCCGATCGCATCGAGTTTCGAGGACGATATGAAGTCGAGAAGTTCGGCGAACTCTGACTCACTCTCGCCAGGGAAACCGACGATGAAGTTGGAACGGATCCCCGCCTCAGGCGCGAGCGCCCTCACTTGGGTAAGGAGGTGAAGGAACTTCTCACTATCGCCAAAGCGGCGCATCCTACGGAGGAGAGTGCCACTGGCATGCTGAAACGAGATGTCGAAGTATGGAACCACCTTCTCGGTCGAGATCATCGCTTGGAGGAGCGATGGTCTGATCTCGGCTGGTTGTAAGTAGGAGAGCCTGATTCGCTCGATGCCCTCTATCGTTGCGAGGTCAGGTAAGAGGCGCTCTAGAAGTCTCAGATCGCCAAGATCCTTGCCATAGGAAGTGGTGTTCTCGCTGACGAGAAAGAGTTCGCTCACGCCCTCTGCCGCCAACCATCGGGCTTCCGCCACGATCTCATCAGGTGTTAGCGAGAGGAAGGAACCACGGAAACTCGGGATGGCACAGAAGGAACAACGTCGATCGCATCCGGAAGCGATCTTGAGCGAGGCCATCGGGGCGTTATCAAGGCGCTTGCGATAGAGGCGGGCGCCCTGTCCATTTCGGGCTTGGCGATCAATCCCTCGTTCGACCGGTGAGATCGGCAAGAGAGTGCGACGATCCTGAGGCTTATGGGTCGGGATTGACCCACCGGCGAGGATGCGGTTGAGGCGTTCTGATATTGCGGAATAGGAATCGAAACCAAGGATCGCGTCAGCTTCTGGGAGCGCCTTGGCAAGTTCGTCACCGTATCGCTCTGCCATGCATCCCACAGCGACAACTGCCCTGACTCGACCGTCGGACTTGAGTTGATGCGCCTGAAGCAAGGTATCTATGGAGTCCTTCTTCGCGCTCTCGATGAAGCCGCAGGTGTTGACGAGAGCGATATCTGCGCCAGCACTATCTTCGGTGAGGAGCCAACCGTCTGCTGCGAGCCTGCCTGCTAACTCTTCAGAGTCGACATCGTTACGAGCACAACCGAGAGTGACGAGTGCGACGGTTCGATTCTTACCGAGTGAGTCCTGCGAAGATGGAGAGGGCGCTGCAACGCTCGATGAGTTGAGAGGGGGAACGGCAGACACCGCCCCATTTAACCAGTTATCTATCCAGCAGCGTTCGCATCAGGCGTGAATTGAAGGCGAGTTACCTCACCAACACGCCCAGAGGTACCCAACTCTTCGCCG
Organism: Actinomycetota bacterium; assembly: GCA_046093985.1. GTDB lineage: Bacteria > Actinomycetota > Actinomycetes > Nanopelagicales > Nanopelagicaceae > SYAN01. Next base: position 1,640 of record JBJTGO010000274.1, on the reverse strand, counting down.
TTGTAGTTGATCGCGATAGCACCGGCATTACCGATCACAAGTTGGATCAGCTGATCATCGAAGAAACTCTGGCTCTGACCTTGACGAAGCTTTCCTTCGAATTTGGTGAGGCCATCAGCACCGCTTACTTTCACCCACGAGACTGCGCCAATCGCACGCAAAGTGACATTCACTCCCTTGACCGCAGAGGCAACAGCGGGTGGCTCATCTTCACCCGAGATCATCTCTTCAGCAGCCGAGACGATACGTTGCGGTTGATCAGAATCGATAATCGCAGGAGCGACCTGGAAAGCTGCGATTGCAAATATAGTGAAGCCTGCGACCATTCCCAAGATTTTCCATGACGGCTTCTTCTTCTCGATGCTCGTCGTCACATTGTTCTCTTCGAGTCTCTCGCTCATCGAGCCTTCTTCACCTACGTGAAGAGAATCGAACTCATTGAGAAGCGCTTGGACATCCATTCCATAGATCTGGGCGAGAGTGCGGATGTGACCACGAGCGTAAGCAAGGCCACCAGCTGATTTGTAATCATCGGACTCGATCTCAGCGATGACGCGTTCGCGCACCCTGGTGCGCTTCGCGACGTCAGCAAGGGTCAAACCTCGCTCGTTACGTGCGGCCTTGAGTTGATCGCCGATCTTCATAACTGGACCTTCTATGGGTTGTTGCAGGGGAAGAGGAGAACGGTAAAGGAGTAAAGCAAGCAAAGACAAGATGAGATTGCTGAACTTCTACTGAATGAGAGTGAGAGAGGGGGTGAAATCCCAGAAATAGACCGGATCGAGCGAACTCAGCCCCGGAGCACCTCAAGGACACCTGGCAGCTCCTCAGGTTTGACCAGAACTACTCGCGCCTTTGAACCCTCTGAAGGTCCCACTATTCCCCTGCTCTCCATCAAGTCCATCAGCCGCCCTGCTTTTGCGAAACCGATTCGAAGTTTGCGTTGCAGCATCGAAGTGGATCCGAATTGAGTTGTGACCACCAACTCGACTGCAGCAAGGAGATCTTCGAGATCATCACCGATCTCCTCATCAACGACCTTCTTCGATTGTGCAACTGCCAACACATCTTCTCTATACGAGGGAGCCAACTCACCTTTTACATGCGAAACGACTGCTTCGATCTCTCGCTCGGAGACATATGCACCCTGGATTCGCACTGGCTTGCTTGCACCCATAGGAAGGAAGAGCCCATCCCCTTGCCCGACAAGTTTCTCAGCGCCCGGAGAATCCAAGATGACGCGCGAATCAGCAAGGCTCGATGTCGCAAATGAGAGACGAGAGGGGACGTTGGCTTTGATCAGTCCGGTGACGATATCGACGCTTGGCCTTTGGGTTGCGATGACAAGATGGATACCGGCAGCTCGCGCTAATTGAGTGATACGAACAATTGAGTCTTCTACCTCTTTCGCTGAGACCATCATGAGGTCTGCCAACTCATCGACAATCACCAGGAGATAGGGATAAGGCTCGAGTGGTCGATCAGCACCTTCCTTTGCTTCGAGTTTTCCTGAGCGGACTGCCTTCTTGAAATCGTCAATATGTCTGAAACCATAATTCGAGAGATCGTCATAACGAATATCCATCTCTCGAACCACCCATGAGAGTGAGTCGGCCGCCTTCTTCGGATTGGTGATGATT
>JBJTGO010000273.1:0-1151 GCA_046093985.1 Actinomycetota bacterium | reverse complement strand
CCACATGCCGTTGTACCCGACGAAGGCTGAGAAAGCGGCGCCCACGAGGAAGAAGATCGACCTGCCGAGCTTCACATCAAAGTCACCTGGGAGAGCGAAGAGGAGGGCGAAGACGATCGCAACGAAGTAGGAAAGGGTTCTGAATTGGCGGGTGAGATAGGCGGCTGCGCCTTCTTGGACTGCCGCAGCGATCTCTCGCATCTTCTCGGTGCCCTCACTCTGTGCCAAGACTTGGGCTCTCAGGCCATATGCGATGGCAAGGGCGACAAGGGCGACGCCTAGGACGATGTAGGCGATGGTGAGGTTATTTCCAGTGACCTCGACGATTGAGGTCGTTGCCGCAAAGGCTTGCATATCTCCTCCGTTGGAGAATCGGGCCGACCCCGTCCGGGTCGATCAGAATAGGTATGAGTGTAGGTCACAGCCCACTTCTTTCAGAAATATATAAGGTATCCGGGCCAGACCTTAGGGTGGCCCATTATGTCGTGGCTCTCGATTCCAGGTCTCGAATACCTCAGTACAGAGTGGATCGTCGGCACCTTAGGAGTCATTGGAGTCTTCACTGTCCTCTTCGTCGAGATGGGGCTCTTGGTTGGTTTGGTCCTTCCCGGGGACTCGATGCTCTTCCTTGCCGGTGTGGCTGCTTCAGGAACTGCGAACAGTGCGATTGGAGTGCAATTGCCGATTGAAGTTCTTCTCATCGGGGCGCCCATCTCCACTTTCCTCGGATCACAAGTCGGCTATTACATCGGGTGGAAGTTTGGGCCGAAAGTTTTCAATCGCCCTGAGGGAAAGTACTTCAACCAAAAGCGAGTAGATCAAACACAGAAATGGTTACTGCGTTATGGAGTGGGTAAAGCACTCTTTCTCTCTCGTTTCATCCCGATAGTAAGGACACTGATCAATCCGATGTGTGGTGTTGCCAGGATTGATCTGCGAAAGTTTGTGCTTGCCAACGCCTTCAGCTCTCTGACGTGGGGTGCTGGCTTTATCGCAATCGGATTCTTCGTGGGCGAAAGACTTGCAGGTTCGTTTGAGCGCTACTTTTTACCTACGACTTTGCTCATCATCTTCTTGAGCATGCTTCCCGTATTTACTGAGCTCTTCCGTGTTTATCGTGAAAAGAGATCTCGGGATTAGAGATTGAGGTC
>JBJTGO010000272.1:0-1253 GCA_046093985.1 Actinomycetota bacterium | reverse complement strand
TCCAAAGGGCGGCAAGGCTGGCTCCTTCGATCTTCCTGCGGAGATCTTCGATGTCCAAGTGAATGTCCCGTTGATCCACCAGGTTGTAACTGCACAGTTGAATGCAGCTCGCCAAGGAACGCATAAGGCGAAGAACCGTGGTGAAGTAAGCGGTGGTGGAAAGAAGCCGTTCAAGCAGAAGGGAACCGGTCGCGCTCGTCAGGGTTCGACTCGTTCACCAAACCAGCGCCATGGTGGCGTTGCTCAGGGCCCAGTTCCTCGTAAGTATGACGAGCGGACCCCAAAGAAGATGATCAAGGCTGCGCTTCGTGGTCTGCTATCTGATCGTCAGCGCAACGACAGAATTCACATCGTCACTGAAGTGACAAGTGAGATCAATACCAAGGCAGCGCTTGCAGCAGTTCGCCAATTCTCAGATCGCGAGCGTCTACTCGTAGTCCTAGCGCATGGTGAAGAGGCTGCTTGGCGCTCACTTCGCAACGAAGATCGCCTCCACTTGATCCGTTACGACCAATTGAATGCGTATGACGTTGTCGTCTCGGATGATGTCGTCTTCTCCAAGAAGGCGATCTCTGAGTTCGTCTCAGGCCCAGCAAAGGGCAAGTCGGCTACTGCAGTCGGCCGCGAGTCAGAGTTAGTTGAGGTGTCAGCATGAAAGATCATCGCGAAGTTCTAATCGCGCCAGTCGTATCGGAGAAGTCCTACGGCATGCTCGATGAGAACAAGTACACCTTCATCGTTGCACCAGATGCAAATAAGACCGAGATCAAGATCGCGGTCGAGAAGATCTTCAAAGTGCGTGTCTTGAAGGTCAACACCATGAACCGTGAGGGAAAGCGGAAGCTGACTCGTTACGGTCTTGGTAAGCGAAGCGACACCAAGCGTGCGATCGTCCAGATCGCTCCGGGCGACCGGATCGACATCTTCGGAGGTCCCGTCTCCTAATCAGCAGATTAGGTAAGGGGAAAGGGATAAAACATGGCACTTCGTAAATTCAAGCCGGTGACACCGGGTACTCGCGGTCGCAGCGTCGCTGATTTCGCTGAGATCACGCGCACAACCCCAGAAAAGTCATTGGTACGTCCAGTTAACTCCAAGGGTGGTCGTAACTCGCAAGGTCGGATCACAGCTCGCCACCCAGGTGGCGGCCACAAGCGCGCATACCGCGTCGTAGATTTCCTACGTAACGATAAGGATGGCGTCCCAGCAACGGTTGCTCATATTGAATATGACCCAAATCGTTCTGCTCGAAT
>JBJTGO010000271.1:0-1303 GCA_046093985.1 Actinomycetota bacterium | reverse complement strand
AGAGGGCTGTTGCAGCGAGAACTGCCGTTGCAATCGCGATTCCTTTTGTGATCGCCTTTGTCGTGTTTCCGACAGCATCGAGTGAGGTAAGGATCTTCGCTCCTTCACCCTTCACATCTCCTGACATCTCAGCAATACCTTGTGCATTGTCAGAGATAGGTCCGAAGGTATCCATCGCGACGATGACACCGACAGTTGTAAGGAGACCGGTTCCAGCGAGAGCTACTGCAAAGAGTGAGAGGACGACTGATCCACCCCCCAAGAGGAACGAACCGAAGACCGCAGCAGCAATCAGGAGCGCAGAGAAGACTGCAGATTCGAAGCCAACCGAGACACCTGCGAGGATCACAGTTGCAGGGCCTGTCTTGGAAGAGGCAGCAACATCATTGACAGGGCGCTTTCCAACTTCAGTGAAGAAGCCGGTGAGCATCTGGATTGTTGCAGCAAGGACGATACCGATGACAACAGCTCCGAGCGCGAGAATCCGTGGATTCTGTGTCTCAGCCATCAATTCGGGTGATACACCGGCGAGCGCTGCGAATGAATCAGGGAGATAAGTGAAGGTAGCGAGACCAACGAGAATCGCGCTGATCACTGCAGAGAGATAGAAGGAGCGATTGATCGCGCTCATTGCGCTTCGATCCGTTGCGCGAAGTCGTGTGATGAAGACTCCGATGATCGCAGTGACGATACCAATTGCTGGAACGATCAATGGATAAATTAGACCTGCATCACCGAATGCAGCCTTGCCGAGGATGAGGGCAGCGACAAGAGTGACTGCATAGGATTCAAAGAGGTCAGCAGCCATACCAGCGCAATCGCCGACGTTGTCGCCGACGTTGTCTGCGATGGTGGCAGCGTTTCGAGGATCATCTTCAGGGATTCCCTTTTCGACCTTACCGACGAGGTCAGCACCAACATCAGCTGCCTTGGTGAAGATTCCACCGCCGACGCGCATGAACATCGCGAGCATTGCGGCTCCGAAGCCAAAGCCCTCAAGGACGGTTGGGGCATCGGACTTGTAGAGGATGACGACGATCGCGGCGCCGAGGAGGCCGAGGCCCACCGTGAGCATTCCGACGACGCCACCGGTTCTAAAGGCGATCTCAACTGCCTTGGGAGCAGAGCCAGCGCGGGCTGCTTCAGCGACACGGACGTTGGCGCGGACTGCGAGCCACATGCCGTTGTACCCGACGAAGGCTGAGAAAGCGGCGCCCACGAGGAAGAAGATCGACCTGCCGAGCTTCACATCAAAGTCACCTGGGAGAGCGAAGAGGAGGGCGAAGACGATCGCAACGAAGTA
>JBJTGO010000270.1:0-1824 GCA_046093985.1 Actinomycetota bacterium | reverse complement strand
TACGAGATCGCTCAATATGGTTCGACAAGATCTATGAATGCAGCTGCTGCTGGCGCTATCGCGATGTATCACTGGGGTCTACAACACCTAAAGCGATAAGCAAACCATCGATAGATCGCTCCACCATGCCAAGCACTGACTCGAAGGCATCATCACTTTGGCCATAGGGATCAGGCACTTCTCGCACTTGATCGGAGAGATCAAAGTCGCGTAGATAGAAGACTTTCTGGTGATGTTTTGGATCTGCGATTGACAAGACATTGTCATGGTTATCAGAGTCCATGACCAGGACGAGATCTGCTCGCTCGATCCGCTCCGGCGTGGTTTGTGAAGCGATATGAGAATAGGAATAACCAGCGCGTTCCCAGACTCTCTTCGATGGTGGATTGGGACCTTGACCCACATGCCACGAAGAAGTTCCAGAACTAGTTACCACGATCTCTTTCGACTCGATCTCGCGAGCGCGTGTTGCAAGGACTGCAGCAGCCATAGGAGATCGGCAGATATTCCCAAGACAGACCATCATGACTTCGATCGAGTCACGGCTCTTTAGATACGAGAGATCAGGAAGTGACATCATCCCTCAAAGAATCAGTCTCGATCGAGGTGATTACTCCTCGATCACATCCCGTACCGCAGAGATGCGACGCTCAATCTCATCGGCAGCCTCGATTTCACCCCGGTTGCGAAGGGTCTTTGCAATCTCTCGCTCCACTTCGATGATGAAATCGAAATCCTTCTCATCGGATTCTGCGATGGTGTGAAGCACCTTGCGAAGGGTCTGAAGTCCTTCTTCGACATTACCAGCGAGGATCTTCGCTTTACCCAATTCGAAGAGTGCGAAGGTCTCTCGGATGTGATCGTGTGCAGTCTGGAAGACATCGAGAGCGCGTTGCGCAGCGAGCGCCCCACCCTCTGCATCACCGAGCGCGATCATGCAGTAGGCGATTTTCTGATCGCAGCGACCTACATGGATCACTTCCTTCAATTTCTTATAAATCGGGCGCGCTTGATTGAATGCTTCGATCGCTTCCGCATAGGAACCAAGTTCCCGCTTCGCACATCCGATGAGATAGAAGTCGTTGGCAGCGCCGATCTCATTGCCATCGACGAGATGCTCTTGCACGCACTCTTCGACACACTCGATCGCCTTCTCATACTCCTTGGAGTTGAAGAGCCACTCACCGAGAGTGCACGCAAGTTCGAGCGCTACCGGGGACTTGTGTTCACGCAATAGCTCAACTGCCTTGCTCATCGCAGTCGCCGCCTCATCGATCCGACGAAGTTGATTGAGGTTGTAGCCGATCGCTGAGTACGCCTGGGCTAACCCTTCAACAGGGGCTCCTGCACCGAGTTCTGAATAGATATCGCGCGCTGTCTCTGCGAGCGCTAGCGCCTCGTCATATTGGCCACGGGCATAGATCCGGGCGCTCAATTCGTAATAGGTCTCAGCGCGCTCTGCGCCCTGTACCTCGGGGATCCGCTCCCAGAGCATCTCTTCGGTGATGATGTCATCGTTGGTGGATTCATCATCAGCGCTCAATGGGAACTCCTTTACTTATCTAGATCTATCGATTGTGCCGGCGGGAAGTGGCGTCACCTTAGCAAGGACGGCTGAGGCAGGGGGTGTGAAAGCCAACGCGTGCGGGATGGATGGAGTTTGGGTCTCGTTTTGGGACTCTACGCGCCAAGACCGCGATTGGCCCGATCGAGATCCTCTTGGAAGTCGACCTCGACTGCGAAGAGATCCGAGATATCCACCGGGAGCACTTTGAGGCCGTCTCGCTCGATCGCAAGCTCTAATCCACGTTCGAAGTAGTCGCC
>JBJTGO010000269.1:0-6962 GCA_046093985.1 Actinomycetota bacterium | reverse complement strand
ATTACACCTTTGATCCGATTCGATGATATTTTCCTCCTCCGTGAGTACGCCGCGGATCACTAAGCACATATTCGTAACAGGCGGCGTCGCCTCAAGTCTCGGAAAAGGTCTCACAGCCTCAAGTCTCGGTCGTCTTTTGCGGGCTCGTGGCCTTCGAGTCACGATGCAGAAGCTCGATCCTTATATCAATGTCGATCCAGGCACCATGAATCCATTCCAGCACGGAGAAGTCTTCGTCACAGAAGATGGCGCCGAAACCGATCTGGATATCGGACACTATGAGCGCTTTCTCGATATCAATCTCAGCGGCGAAGCAAATGTCACGACCGGTCAGGTCTATCAGAGGGTCATCGCACGGGAACGGCGTGGCGAGTATCTTGGCGATACAGTCCAAGTTATTCCGCACATCACGAATGAGATCAAATCGCGAATGCTTGCCTCAGATGGCGAACAAGTGGACATTGTCATCACAGAGATCGGTGGCACCGTCGGAGATATCGAGTCGTTGCCTTTTCTTGAGGCGGCTCGACAGATTAGGCAAGAGGTTGGCCGCGAGAATGTCTTCTACCTTCATGTCTCGCTCGTTCCCTATATAGGGCCTTCAGGGGAGTTGAAGACGAAGCCAACCCAACATAGCGTTGCGGCGCTCAGAAGCATCGGTATCACTCCCGATGCGATCGTGCTGCGATCTGATCGCGAGATTCCAGATGGAGTGAAGCGGAAGATCTCGTTGATGTGCGATGTCGATGCCGAGGCTGTCGTTGCAGCAGTGGATGCGCCATCGATTTACGATATCCCGAAGGTATTACATAGAGAGGGTCTCGACGCCTACATCGTGCGTCGCCTCAGTATGAATTTCCGAGATGTGGCCTGGGGGGAGTGGGATCACCTGCTCGATAGGGTTCACAATCCAAAGGCTCGTATCAAGGTCGGCCTGGTGGGCAAATATGTAGATCTTCCGGATGCCTATCTCTCGGTCACTGAGGCTCTGCGCGCAGGTGGGTTTGCGCACGGAGTCCACATTGAAATCTGTTGGATACCGAGTGACGATTGCGAAAGCCCAGCGGGCGCTGAACGAAGCTTGGGAGAACTCGATGCCATCTGTGTGCCTGGTGGTTTCGGCGTCAGGGGAATCGAAGGAAAGTTAGGCGCTCTTGCATTCGCTCGCACGAAAGGAATCCCAACGCTAGGACTCTGTCTAGGTCTTCAATGCATGGTGATCGAAGCGGCAAGGAATCTTGCTGGTTTGAACGGAGCGAATTCGGCCGAGTTCGATTCTTCTACTCCACACCCGGTGGTCGCAACCATGGCAAGCCAGGTCGAGATCGTTGCTGGTAATGGTGATATGGGCGCGACGATGAGGTTGGGCGCCTACACGGCGAATCTCCAGCCCGGTTCTATTGTCAGTGAGGCATATGGAAGTACCTCTATCTCAGAACGTCATAGACACCGTTACGAAGTCAACAACGATTACCGGAATCAATTGGCTGAGGTCGGCATCGTCTTTTCCGGCCTTTCCCCGGATGGCAACCTCGTTGAATTCGTGGAGTTGGATCGCAAGATTCACCCTTTCTATGTCGGTACTCAGGCACATCCTGAGTTCAAGTCTCGTCCGACGAGACCTCATCCGCTCTTTGCTGGTTTGATCGGAGCTGCCCTTGCCCGCAAAGGGATCAACTGAACTTCCACGGGAAGCGATTCGTTTCCTTGAACACATCGCCGTGGAGCGGGGAGCTAGCAAGAACACGCTGATTTCGTATCGACGTGATCTAAGTGACTTCTTCGCTCGCCACTCAACTTTGGGTCAGGATTCAGTGACTGACTTCGTCAGCGAATTGCGGAGAACAGGCATGGCCGAGAGCAGCGTTGCCCGAAAAATCAGCTCCCTTCGTTCGCTAGAGGAGTTCTTAGCCGCTTCCGACAACTCACGAATTGGCTGGCGCGTAGATGTGAAGTTGCGCAGGAAACGTCTTCCGAAATCGCTCCCGTACGATGCAATTCGGCGACTCTTGGAAAGCCCTGATGACTCGGTTATCGGAATCAGAGATCGTGCCATCCTTGAAGCCCTCTACAGCGCGGGGATGCGCGTTTCCGAGTGCATCTCCCTTGATGTCAGCCAATTCGTAAACGAATCGGCTGGTACCTCTTTCCTGCAGATCAAAGGAAAGGGTGGCAAGGAGAGGATGATTCCGATTGGTGAACATGCCGCTAAGGCCTGTCGAGATTACCTAGTCCGATCTCGACCCGTGCTGGTGGGAGGAGTCGCCGAACCTGCTCTTTTCCTCAACGGTCGAGGCAAGAGGCTCAGTCGGCAAGGAGTTTGGCAGGTCATCAAGCGAGCGGCGAATCGTGCTGGAATCGAAGCTGAGGTAACTCCACATACTCTGCGACATGCCTTCGCAACACACATGCTCGAACGTGGCGCAGATGTTCGATCAGTGCAGGAGTTGCTTGGCCATTCTTCGGTTGTGACGACGCAGATCTACACGATGGTGACCGGTGATGTACTGCGCGAAACCCATGCTGTAGCGCACCCGCGCGCTACCTAGATCTATCTCCCGCGCAGACGACGGGCGATGATGCTTTGGTCGCCCTTGCTCTCGAGGTCTGCGATAACAACCGCAAGCGCCTCTCGAACGATGCGACCACGATCGACTGCAAGACCGAGATCACCACGAAGCATCAGTCGTGCCTGCTCCAGATCAAAGAGTTCATCTGGTGAGAGATAGACGGTGATCTTCTCGTCGTGCTTCTCACGTCCTGATGGGGATCTATCAATCTGGTTCGGTTTCCTACGAGCCGTAGTCCTTACCGCTTTCTTCTTTGATGGCGCAGTGGGGACTGGTGAGGACTCACTCTCGACCCCTGACTCGACCTCAGGTACCGCCGCCAGTGTGGTCTTTCGAAACAGTTCGTCTGCACCGGGAAGTGTCACTCTGCGGCTCATCATCTAGCTCCAGCTTCTCTAATCTTCTCGTTTGTTCCTTGAGCAACGCCCATGTGGATGATTTCGCGTGCCAGCCGCCTATATGCCGATGCACCGGCTGAACTGCTCGCGAAAGTCGTAATGGGTTCTCCCGCGACTGTGGTTTCAGGGAATCGCACAGTTCTGGAGATGATGGTGTCGAAGACACCGGTTGGGAAGGCTTCGATGATTCGCTCTAAGACCTCCCGGCTATGTACCGTCTTGCGATCGTACAAAGTTGGCAAGATGCCAAGGATCTCGAGATCAGGATTGGTGTTCTTCTGCACTTTTCCGATGATGTCGACTAGGAGCGCTACGCCACGGAGAGCGAAGTATTCACACTCCAGTGGGACGATGACGTATTTCGATGCGGTCAGGGCATTGATAGTGAGCAACCCTAAGGATGGTTGGCAATCGATCAGGATCACGTCGTAATAATCTGCTACCGAATCCAAGACTCGTTTCAGCACCTTCTCGCGGGCGATCACGGAGACCAATGCCCCTTCAGCCGCCGCTAGGTCTTCATGGCTTGGGATCATGTCCATACCCGGAACATTGGTCTTCAATAAGAAGTCCTCGATCCGCGTTGATTCATCAAGCATCAAGTTGTAGATGGAGCCTTCAAGATTTCTCGTAGATACACCTAATCCAACCGAGAGCGAGTGTTGTGGGTCGAAGTCCACAAGAAGTACTCGCCGCCCAAGTTCTGCAAGAGAAGCACCGAGGTTGATGGTTGTTGTCGTTTTACCAACACCACCCTTTTGATTTACAACCGAGATGATGGTGGCGTTGCCGTGGCCCTGAAGGGGGCGTGGCTCCGGAAATGAAGGCGTTTTCTTGCCAAGAACTGATGAGGTGGTGGTGACGTCCTCGTCAGAAAAAATCGACTTAGCGCTCAATCGAGTTACCTCTCTAACAACTTTCGCTGAGCCTATTCACCTCTGAGAACGGATGCAAGCTCCCGACATATTCGGCGAGAGTCAAGTAGGTTACGCAGGTGGAAAATTCCTCGGTGCAAACAACAGAAGGCAGACTGCCTGGTTTCAGCGTGCACTTGGAGGTCTTTGACGGACCTTTTGATCTCTTGCTTCAGTTGATCGCCAAGCACAAACTCGACATCACTGAAGTTGCGCTTGGTGTAGTCACAGACGAATTCATCTCTCACATCCGTAACCTTGAACAAGAGGGTGAGGGTTGGTTGCTCGATCAAGCGACCGAATTCCTTGTTGTGGCAGCGACGCTTTTGGATTTGAAGGCGGCTCGCCTTCTACCGAGCGGCGAGATCGATGATGAAGCGGACCTCGCCCTTCTCGAGGCGCGAGATCTTCTCTTTGCACGGCTATTGCAATACCGAGCTTTCAAACAGATCGCGGACATCTTCCAAGCCAAGATCGAAGAGGGGGAGAAGACCTTTCCTCGCACGGTGTCCCTGGAACCCCACTTGGCTGCGCTACTTCCTGAGGTAGTCCTTGGGCTTTCACCTGATCGGTTCGCAGCCTTGGCGGAACGAGCATTGACACCCAGGACCGATCCAACGCTTTCGGTTCAACATCTTCACTTGCCCTTAGTCTCGGTGGCCGAGCAGGCTTTGGAGATTGCGGCTCTCCTGAAAGAGCGAAAGGTGCTCACTTTTAGGGGCTTGACTGAGGGTGAAACTAATCGATTTGTCCTAATTGCACGATTTTTGGGTCTTCTTGAGCTTTACAGGGAGGGCGCGGTCAGGTTTCAGCAGGTCATTTCTTTTGGTGAGCTGACCGTAGAGTGGATCGCGCCGGAAGATCGAGTTTTGAGCATTTCAGATGAGTTCGATCGAGCTCCGATTCAGGAGGAAGAAGCCGATAATGACTGAATTAGAACTTCAAGGTGCCCTTGAGGCGATTTTGATGGTGGTTGAAGAGCCTGTCTCAACGGGGATTCTGGCCCAGATCACGGAAGTACCGATAGAGGAGATCGAGGTGAACCTCAATCGAATGCGTCAGGAGTATCAAGAACGTGGCCATGGGTTCGAATTGCGCAATGTGGCAGGGGGATGGCGGTTCTACTCTTCACCTTCCCAGGCGGCATATGTTGAGAGGTTCGTCGTCGACGGGCAACCAGCTCACCTCTCCCAGGCGGCCCTCGAGACTCTTGCCGTGATCGCTTACCGACAGCCTGTCTCCAGGGCCCGCATTTCCGCAATCCGGGGAGTGAATGTTGAGGCTGTGATGAAGACCCTCGTAACACGAGGGCTGGTTGAAGAGTCGGGCGTGGAGTACGAGACTGGTTCCACTCTCTACTCGACCACGAACTATTTTCTCCAAAGGCTGGGATTGAATAGCGTGTCGGAACTTCCAGCTCTGGCCCCGTTCCTGCCGGACCTGGAAGCCCTCGATGAAGTCATCGCAACCCTCACAGAGTGAACTTGTTCGGTTGAACAAGTTCATCGCACAGTCAGGGGTTGCCAGCCGACGCAAGGCGGACCAATTGATTGAATCAGGTCAGGTTACGGTCAATGGTCGCGTCATCAAGGAGTTGGGTATCAGAGTAAATCCGGTAATTGATAAAGTTACAGTTGAGGGTTTGACGATAAGTACTCTAAATGCCAAGTCTTACATAGCGTTTTATAAACCCAGGGGAGTTCTGTCTAGCATGTCGGGTCCCGGAGAGACCCTTCAAGGGTACATCCAAGAAATGGGGGCGATGGCGCTCTTTCACGTGGGTCGACTAGACCAGGAGAGTGAGGGGCTGCTCCTACTCACCAATGACGGAGATTGGGCGAATCGAATAGTTCACCCCAGATATGAAGTCTCAAAGGAATACGTGATGGATTTGGATCGAGCGCTTGCTCCTGAGGATCAAGTAAAGCTATTGAAAGGGGTTCTATTGGAGGACGGGCTCTTCAGGGCGGACTCGGCAACTCTCATGGAAGGAGCAAGGGTGCGGGTTTCGATCCACGATGGCCGAAACAGAATTCTGAGAAGAGCCTTTGATGATCTGGGTTACCAAGTCTTGGGTTTAAAGCGGGTTCGAGTCGGCGGAGTCCTCCTTGGAAGAATGAGACCAGGAGAGTGGAAAACGATTGACCCTGAATCAATAAAATCGTAAATTGTTATCTTGTTTTAGCAATCTATTTGTTTGTCGATAAGTCGGTTTCTCAGTAAATGAATCTTTTTGGTCCGTCCTGAATAGCGGTTTATCGATATTATGACGCCTGATCTGCACCCTTTTTGTCGGGATATCGACTTTTCTGATCGAGGCATTGAGGCGTCTCAGGGTATGAGGTGCCTTCACAATTGACTGTTTCTCTATTAGACGTCAGAACGTTTTATCGATGTCCCGATACGACATTGCTTGCAATTCACGATCTCCAAAGAAGTCAACAAGTACCCTAGCCCCATGGCCGTTCGTGCGATTCGGGGTGCAATCCAGGTTAGGGACGGGTCGGCGGCGGCCCTGTATGAAGCGGTTCCCAAGCTGCTGAGCGAAGTCTTCTCGGCCAACGATTTGAGCTTCTCAGATGGCATATCCGTCCTGCTGACGGCGACGCCGGATTTGACCGCTGATTTTCCTGCGGCTGCCGCCCGTTCACTTCCAGTAGGCGACCTCCCCTTGATGTGCGCGGTCGAGATTGACGTGCCCGGAGCCTTGCCGCGAGTCGTGAGAGTTCTGGTTCACGTAGAGACCTCTAAGAATCGCTCTGAGATTCATCACGTTTACCTTGATGGTGCCGAGGCGCTGAGAAAAGACTTGGCGCAGTGAGCGCGCCACTTCCCGCCAAAGTTCATGTCATTGGTGCGGGTCTTGTTGGGACATCGATAGCTCTCAAATTGAAAGCTTTGGGTGTTTCAGTGTCCGTCGAGGACTCTTCCCTGCAAAATCAGGCTCTGGCGCGTGATCTCATTCAAAGTTCTGAGGTTGTGACGCCCCCCAGAGTTGTCTTCGTCGCAGTCTCTCCTGTAGCAACTGCCGAAACATGTGCCAGCGCACTAAGTCGATTCTCGGACTCCATTGTTGTAGA
>JBJTGO010000268.1:0-1221 GCA_046093985.1 Actinomycetota bacterium | reverse complement strand
TCTAGTTGCCAGCCGTGATGGTTGTCTCGGTTTTGGCGGCGAGGCGCGACTTGATCCCACTCCAACGCTGGCGTAGTCGCTCTCGTTCGGGGTCACTCCCCTCAGTGCCCTCAGTAGCCTCGCGGAAGAGGTAGTTCTCGGACTTCGGATTGAGCGAAACTCTGGCAGCTTCAAACTGAGCCAAGGCCTCTCGTGCCTCGGCAGAGACTAGATGGGCATAGGCCAACTCGCGCGTAGTGAGCGCGTTCGAGTCCACTTCGCCAAGTAGATCAAGTGACTTCCGCGGTCTACCCAGACCGGTCTCACATTCGGCTAGGAGCACTTTCAAGAATGGCTGACCGTTGATTCGATGTGCAGCGCTCAAATGCCTCTTCGCTTCAGAATAGTTCGAAAGGGCAAGGAGAACCTTGCCGGCATAACTTCTCACGACACCTACACGACCTGCCCGATCAGATGCTGCTTGTGCGAAAGCGCCGGCAAGGATCAAGTCTTCTGGAGTTCCAGTAAGGATCAATCGATCGATCATCACCATCTGTCGAGCGACCGCTTCAGCATTTTCAGCAGAGAGTGAGAGCAATTCAGCGCGAATCTTTCCGGGAAGCATCTTCGCCTCAACATCTGCGGGAATCTCGGGTTCAATCCTCGGAGCGCGACGAATTCGGCCGGTATCTCGTGGGGATGGCCGTCTCTCTTCTCTATCTCCCCGATTGCCCCTTGCTACACCACTTCCACTTTTTCCACTATGGCCACTTTTTCCACTACTTGATCGTGGACCTTTGAATCGCGGACCCGAGGAAGACGGTTTACGCGGACCTTTGTGAGGTCGCGAGTTCGGTCTCTCTGCAACCATCAACGTGTCCTCATCTCATTAATCGATCATCGGTGATCAACGCCATTTATCGATAGCGCTTCACAAATGAAGAAAGGGGCCGCATTTCTGCAACCCCTTTCTTAGAAAAAATGTCCGGCGACGTTCTACTCTCCCACACGGTCCCCCGTGCAGTACCATCGACGCTGAAAGGCTTAACTTCCGGGTTCGGAATGGGACCGGGTGTTTCCCTCTCGCTATAGCCGCCGAAACTCTATGGAGTTATGGTGGATCTTTTGGATCCCGACCGTATCTCGGGAACCACACAGTGGACGCGTAGCAACTTTGTAGTTAAATCCTCGGCCTATTAGTACCGGTCAGCTCCATGGATCGCTCCACTTCCACTTCCGGCC
>JBJTGO010000267.1:0-2722 GCA_046093985.1 Actinomycetota bacterium | reverse complement strand
GTGCGGGAGGTGGGACTTGAACCCACACGTCCGAAGACACAGGTTCCTAAGACCTGCGTGTCTGCCATTTCACCACTCCCGCAAGTGGAATCGGTCATCTGTAGTGATCTTGACCTAAGCCAAGGCTAAATGAGGGTGAGGTGAAACGCCTAAACGGTAACCTTGCCCCGGTGAGCGTGGAGATTTCACTGACGGAAGCTATTTCCGCCGCGCTCCAACGAATGCTCGCTTCAGGGGCGCTCGCAAGTATCTCGACAGAGACCATCGCCCCCTCCAATATCCCACTCGAGCGGCCGAAGAATCGCGATCATGGCGATTTCGCGACCTCCATCGCGCTCGCCCTTGCAAAGCAAGCGGGCAAGAAGCCCCGCGAGATCGCGGAATTGATCGCTACCGAGTTGGACTCCGATCCGATGCTCGCCAAGGTAGAGGTCGCAGGACCAGGATTTATCAACCTGACCCTCAATAGCGCGAGTCAAGGTCAGATCGTCGAAGCCATCCTCCGTGAAGGTGAGAACTTCGGGAGAGGCAAGGATCTCGCCGGAGTGCGAATCAATGTCGAGTTCATCTCTGCCAATCCGACCGGCCCCATCCATCTCGGCCATACGCGGTGGGCTGCTGTTGGCGACGCATTGGCGCGAGTATTGATTGCTGCAGGTGCAGAGGTAACCCGCGAGTTCTATATCAATGACCGTGGCGTGCAGATGGATCTATTTGGCGCATCGATTCGCGCCAGTGCTCTTGGTATCGCGCGACCTGAAGAGGGATACCAAGGCGCATATATCGATGAGATCGCCTTCGATATCGTCGGTGAGCATCCGGAGTACAAGGAGTTACCTGAGCCAGAGTCGATTGTCGCCTTCCGAGAAGCGGGATACATCCATCAACTCCGTCAACAACAAGAGGTAGTCAAACGCTTTGGCACCGTGATCGATATCTGGTTCTCAGAGCGTGAACTACATAAAGGAGATTCAGTTCTACAGGCCACTTTGAAGCAATTGGAATCGAAAGGTCACGTCTACGAATCCGAAGGCGCGCTCTGGCTTCGCACCACAACCTTCGGTGACGACAAGGATCGCGTCCTACGAAAGTCGACCGGCGAATACACCTATTTCTCGAGCGATACCGCCTATTACCTCAATAAGCGAGGACGTGGATTCGATATCGCGATCTACATGCTCGGCGCTGATCACCATGGCTATATCGGAAGGTTGAAGGCGACCGCTGCCTGCGCTGGAGATGATCCGGAGTACAACATCGAGATCTTGATCGGCCAATTGGTGAAGATCATCGAAGGGGGAGAGGAACTCAAACTCTCCAAACGCGCCGGCACCATCGTCACACTTGAGGATCTCGTCGAGAAGGTGGGCGTCGATGCCGCTCGCTACACGCTGATCCGTTATCCGGTTGAGACCCCGATGGTCCTTGATGTCGATCTCTTGAAGAAGCACACCAATGAGAATCCGGTCTACTACGTGCAATACGCCCATGCGCGGATCGCAGCCCTCCTTCGAAATGCCTCCGAGTTAGGCGTGGCCCACGGAGTGGAGAAACTCGATGCAACACTTCTTGATCACGAGCGAGAGCGGGAGTTGATCGGTGCGCTCGCTGAATTCCCCTCCGTCGTCTCTTCGGCTGCCACCCATCGCGCCCCTCATCGCATCGCTCGCTACATCGAGGAGTTAGCCGGGACCTATCACCGCTTCTATAGCGATTGTCGAGTCCTACCGATGAGCGGCGAGGCGCCATCTGCGCTTCACTCATCACGGGCGACGCTCTGTGCGGCGACGAAACAAGTGATCGCAAATGCTCTCGCTTTATTGGGCGTGAGCGCACCGGATCGGATGTGAGAATCTCCCATGGCTGATCAGATAGGCGCTTCTTCGCTTACAAGCGCTACATCGCTCTCTGCGCCGATACCTGCAAGCGTGCTTTCAAAGAATTCCAACTTTGACTCCGGTCAATTCTCGGTCGCAGGAATGAGCGCAACGAAGATCGCAGAAGAGTTCCAGACCCCAGTCTTTGTCATCGACGAAGCGGACTTCTTCGCTCGCGCAGCTCTCTTCAAGAACGCACTCGAAGTAGCCGCTGGCGCGAAGGCAGGACATTGTTATTACGCCGGGAAGGCATTTCTCTGCAAAGAGGTTGTGAAGTGGGTCGAAAAGGCAGGGCTTGCGCTCGATGTCTGTACCGGTGGAGAGTTAGAGGTAGCGCTCGCAGCAGGCTTTCCAACGCGTCGGATCGAATTCCACGGGAACAATAAGTCAGTCGCTGAGATCCGAAGGGCGATCAGCGTCGGCGTCGATCTCATCATCGTCGACAGCGAGATCGAACTCGAGCGAGTCTCCGAGATCGCATCACAACTAAAGAAGGTGCAATCGATCCTCATCCGTTTGACACCAGGAGTGGAGGCTCATACTCATCAATACATCGCAACTGCCCACGAGGATGTGAAGTTCGGACTCTCCATCGCATCCGGGGCTGCGATGAACGTGATGACGAAGGCGCTCGCGCTTCCAGCGGTCAATCTTCGGGGCGTGCACTTTCATATCGGCTCACAGATCACCTCTGCCGAAGGTTTCGAACTTGCCATCAAGCGGACCATCGAATTCTTAGCTGACTTCACTAAGAAGAGTGGCACGGAGATCGAAGAGTTCGATATCGGTGGTGGATATGCCATCTCCTACACGAGAGATGATCAAGCGCTCGATCCTGCGAGGAT
>JBJTGO010000266.1:0-1674 GCA_046093985.1 Actinomycetota bacterium | reverse complement strand
GACCTCACCTGAGGGTCCGGTCGATTGATCGAGCAGGTTCTTTATAGCAGCGAGTTCGTCCTTAGTGAAGAGAATATCTGGGATGCCCAACTTTCGTTCCAAGTGATCTAGGTTTCTCGCTCCGACGATCACAGCCTTCACACCAGGTCTTTGCAGACTCCATGCGGACGAGATAGATGCGATATCCGTTGAGTGGTTCTTTGCAATCGAATCCAAGAGTTGCAGTAGCTCTTGGAAGAGATTCCACCCACCAAAGTCGTCAATGATCAATTTGTATTTGATGTTCGAACGCGTCGCAAAGTCATGTGGCTCGCCCTTTCCGAGGAACTTCTCCGAGATGAATCCACCAGCGACAGTTCCGAAGGCGATGATCCCGATGCCGTTTTGCTCGCAGTACTCTCCAAGACCACTCTCCACTCGACGATCCAGAAGCGAGTATTGAACTTGTGTGGAGGCAGGTTTGAATCCGGCTTCGGTGAACTCACGCGTTCGATCAAGATCGAAGTTTGTGATTCCTACTTGGCTGATCTTCCCGTGCTCCTTCAGAACGAAGAGTTCCGCCATTGCATCCAAATAATGGGGGGCTTCATAGTTCCACCAATGGAATTGAACGAGATCTACTGCTTCTACACCGAGTCTTGCAAGGGAACGATCGATGATTGCCCGAACATCCTGAACGTCGAAGTTCGACAAGGATTTCTCGTTAGGGACATACTTGGTATGGAGTTGGACAATCTTTCGCGCATCTTCCCCATAGCGCTCTTTGAGACGACTGAGAGCTTTTCCAATCAGCTCCTCTACGCCGACGTAGATGTCACCGAAGTCGAGAGTCGATATCCCAGATTCGATGAATGTGATGGTGTCGCCAATGGCACCTTCGTCTTCGATCTTTCGATCGAGAGAGTGACCTGCACTGAGTTGCCAGCCTCCCTTGATGACTGGGGAGATCTGATAGCCAGGGACAAGTTCGACATTCTTCACGCCTGATTCCTCCCTCGAGTCCATATGGGTGGTTACTCACCGCTGGGTGGAGCCCCTGGCAACGCTCAACTCTATGCGGAAGGAGCGATGATTGCTTCGGCTTCGATTTCAACGAGGTATTCGTCACCGATAAGTCGAGCTTCGACCATCGTGTTCGCCGGCTTGATTGATGCAAAGCGTGCGCCATGCGCTCGTGCTACAGCCTCCCAATGATCGATATCTGCCACAAAGATACGAGTCCGAACCACATCCTCAAGGCGCCCGCCCAGAGATTCAATAGAACCTTGAATCTTGTCGATGATGAAGTGCGTTTGAGCCGCCGGATCCCCAATGCCGATTGACTTCACTCCATGTGTGGCAGTGGTGCCGGAGACCATAATTCGATTCTCAACGCGCACTGCTCGCGAGTATCCAGCCATGGATTCCCAGGTGGTTCCTGATTCTGCGCGGACCTTGTTCTTTTCTACGACAGTTGAATATGGCGGAGGAAATTCTTCGAGGTGATGACTCAAGTCCCCTGAGGCAGTGAGGTAGGGGGGCTTTCGGTATTCATCGCCACAATCTCCAGGGATGGAGTTGAGTTGGTCGAGCGCCTCAGAGATACCTTTCGATTGCTCAGAAGTGATTGAGAAGTCAAAGAGTCGAGCGCTCTCCTCGAAGTGCGCGTTCTCTCCAAGTCGTGCTCCAACGATC
>JBJTGO010000265.1:0-1208 GCA_046093985.1 Actinomycetota bacterium | reverse complement strand
GTTCTACCTGTTGAGTATGAGAGTTCAGTTGATCGGATTCTCGCTCTTATCGACAATGTAGATCCTGAAATCATTTTCGCACTTGGTCAGGCTGAAGGGCGTGCCCGAGTCTCTTTTGAGCGGATTGCTATCAATCTCAATGATGCCCGCATTCCTGACAACAGTGGGACTATTCGTTTGGATCAACCCATCCTTGAAGCGGGAGATGTTGCCTATAAGGCAAGTCTGCCTGTGAGGGAGATTGTCGAGAGATTGAAAGAGCAGAGTCTTCCTGTCGAAGAGTCCCTTTCTGCAGGTGCCTTCGTCTGTAACCACCTTTTCTATAGCGTGATGCATCACCTTCAAGGTTCGAAGCGCAGGTGGATGGATTTCGTACATCTGCCTCTAGTCTCTGAACAGAGTGAAGAATTCTTGGGGAAGCCAACGCTCGAGAAAGAGATGCAAGCAGGAGTCATCAAAGCGGCGATCAAAGAAGCTAGAGCACTTTGGCAGCGCTAGGGCTTTCGTGAGACGAAGAGAAGTTTTCCGCTATCGGTGGTTGCGACCATCTCACCGTCGGGTCCAATATCTAAGTCTCTAACTCGTTCACCGATGTAGTGACGCTCGACTTCTTTCATTTTTCGACGAGAGGTGCGTTCAATGAAGATGAGGGATTCTTCCGCAAGGGTTCCCATCACGATCTGACCACCGAGGTCGCCCCATCGAGAAGTCTTTGGAAGTCGTATCAGTTCTGTAGGTGCAACCGAGGGAACCCAAGAAAAGAGCGGTTTGGCGTAACCTGCGTGAGTTCCAGTGGCATCTGGTCGGATGTAGTCGCCTGAACTGTATGGCTGACCTGATGTGACAAATGGCCAACCGTAATCCTTGCCCTTCTCTATCAGATTGATCTCATCGCCTCCACGCGGACCATGCTCTGAGATGTAGAGATTCTTGCCGATGAGCAGTATTCCCTGTGGGTTTCGATGACCCTGCGACAACTGCTCGGTTCGATCCTTCGTGATTCGAAAGACTCCGCCAAGCCATTCTCGGGTGGAGCGATCATTGATCTGCCGGTATCCAAGGTCTCCTGTTGTGATATAGGCGCTCTTCTCAGTGATCACTTCAATGCGGCCCGCTGCATGTTGTATTGCCCCGATAGGAACACACGGTCTGCCTTGGAACCACTGCTCTTCCTTCTCAACGAGTTCTGTCTTGATGGAGTATGAGTA
>JBJTGO010000264.1:0-12014 GCA_046093985.1 Actinomycetota bacterium | reverse complement strand
CGTCGAAGGTGATCGTGAAGGAACGAAGTTCGATAAGGCGAGTGGCAACGTCACACTTCCAGCAGGATTCAAGAAGTCATATCGCGCATATGTCGATGGCGAGTGGGGAAAGGTCGATGTACCAGCAGAACTCGGTGGCACAATGATCCCGCCATCAGTTCGTTGGGCGATCGCCGAGATGGTCTTGGGTTCTAATCCTGCGGTACATATCTACGCATCAGGTTTCGCATTCGCGCAGGTCGCTTATGTACTTGGTGATGACTTCCAGAAGAAGATCGCGAAGTTCATGGTAGATCGTGAATGGGGCGCGACGATGATGCTCACTGAACCTGATGCAGGTTCGGATGTCGGTGCAGGGCGATCCAAAGCAGTCAAGCAAGCAGATGGCACATGGCACATCACTGGAACGAAGCGATTCATCACATCAGGTGATGCAGATATCTTCGAGAATATCGTCCACTTCGTCCTTGCGCGTCCAGAAGGACATGGTCCAGGCACCAAAGGTCTCTCACTCTTCTTGATTCCAAAGTTCATGTTCGATCCAGAGACGGGTGCGATTGGAAAGCGCAACGGTGTCTATGTCACCAATGTCGAGCACAAGATGGGGCTCAATGTCTCAGCAACATGCGAGATGAATCTCGGTGAGAAGGAACCAGCAGTGGGATACCTCCTTGGTGAGGTCCACGATGGAATCGCGCAGATGTTCAAGATCATCGAGTTCGCTCGAATGATGGTCGGAACCAAGGCGATTGCAACGCTCTCGACCGGCTATAAGAACGCGCTGGAATACGCCAAATCCCGCGTTCAGGGCCCTGAGATGACGAAGATGACCGATAAGGCGAGCCCTCGCGTGACCATCATCAAGCACCCAGATGTCCGCAGATCCCTCATGGTGCAGAAGGCCTACGCCGAAGGAATGCGAGCCCTCGTCCTCTACACCGCCTCCATCCAGGATGCGATCGCAATCGGAAGAGCAGATGGCATCGACAAAGAGAAGCTCGACGAGTTGGAAGCGCTCAACGATTTACTGCTACCGATCGTCAAGGGTTATGGCAGTGAGAAGTCTTGGGTTCTCCTCGGGACCGAATCACTACAGACATTCGGTGGCTCCGGATTCACAATGGATTGGCCACTTGAGCAGTATGTAAGAGATGCGAAGATCGACACTCTTTACGAAGGAACGACCGCGATCCAAGGTCTCGACTTCTTCTTCCGCAAGATCGTCAAGAACAATGGTCAAGCGATCGGCAGGCTCTCGAAGGAGATGACCGCTCTTGCGACATCCGGTGGCGCGCTAGCTGCAGAGAAGGAAGCCTTCGGCAAAGCGCTAAGCGAAGTCGGAGCCATCATCTCCAATCTCGTGGGGCTTGCGATGGCATCGCAGGAGAAGCCAGAAGAGCTCTACAAGATCGGTCTCAACACATCACGACTTCTCATGGCAGTCGGTGATGTCGTGATCGCATGGCTCTTACTCCGCCAAGCAGATATCGCAATCACAAGGCTTGATGGAAAGGACAAAGACTTCTACACCGGCAAAGTCGCGGCGGCGAAGTACTTCGTCTCACATGTCCTGCCACATATCACTGCAGATCGAAAGATCGTCGAAGCAGAAGATGGTTCGATCATGGAGTTGGCAGAATCAGCCTTCTGATTCACTCCTGCGCAGTCATATAGAGTGCGCCGGTGCTGGAAAAGCTCCGAGGTGAGATCTATCTGATCTTGGGTGCGACTCTCTTTGCTTTCAACGGAGTCGTTGCAAAGATCGTCCTTGCTGAAGGCCTCTCGCCATGGCGCCTGACACAAGCGCGAAGTGGTGGCGCCTTCATCATCCTGATCATCTTCTTCCTTCTCTTCAAGCGGCGCGAGTTGCGGGCGACGCGTCAAGAGGTCCCCTGGTTGATCGCCTTCGGGGTCGTCGCAGTCGTCCTCGTCCAAGCGCTCTACTTCGTCGCAATCGGCCGGATCTATCTCGGCACCGCGCTTCTTATCGAGTTCACCGCCCCGATCTGGATCCTGCTCTTCATGCGATTCGTCCTCAAGAAAGAGGTCGACAGACTCCTCTGGTTAGCGCTTGCTCTCTCCTTCTCGGGACTGATGGTGGTGACCCAGGTATGGAAGGGGCTAACCCTCGATGGGGTCGGTCTCCTTGCTGCTTTCCTTGATTCGATCGCGCTCGCTGGTTACTTCCTTATCGCCGAGAAGTTGGGCAAGACCAAGACAGGCGCAGTGATGACCGTTTGGGGATTTGGCATCGGGACTTTGATCATGGCTTTCATGATGCCACTCTGGTCATTTCCAACCGAGTACTTCACGATATCGATGCAACTTCCAGGATTCCTTAGCGCTTATTCAATGCCAGGATGGGTCCTGATCGGGTGGGTCGTAGTCTTCGGAACCCTCTTGCCTTATCTCTTCGTCATCGCAGGTCTTCGCATTCTCTCGGCGTCAACGGCGAGCATCATTGGGATCTTGGAACCGGTCCTTGCAAGTCTCTTCGCGTGGTGGTTCCTCAGTGAAGTCTTGAACAATGTGCAACTAGCGGGAGCGGTCGTAGTGGTCGTCGGTATCTATCTCGCCAATCGTGCGAGAGATCGTTCACCGCATCTCTAAAGTGATTTCTGCTTTCTTCGCACTTTTTTAGGCAAGAAATCGCGCGTACTCAAGATAGATCGGGATCCCCAGAATGAGATTGAAGGGGAATGTGACCCCGATACTCGACATCAGAGCAAGGGATCCATTCGCCTCTGGCATCGCTACAGAGATCGCTGCCGGAGCTGCGATGTAGGAAGCACTCGCGGCCAAGATGCCAAGAATCGTGGCGCCGCCTAGAGAGAGACCAGTTGCTGTTCCCACCAGCACACCGACGAAACCTGCGAGGAGAGGGAAGATGAGAGCGAAGGTGATGAGTGGGAGCCCGACTCGCTTGATCTCATGCCAATTGGTTCCGGCAAGGAAGCCAAGATGCAAGAGGAAGAGCGCAAGAATCCCGTTCTGAAGATCGACGAAGAATGGTGCGACTTTGTCATAGCCCGATTCAGTCGTGAGCGCTCCGATCAAGAGTCCACCCGCGAGAAGTAACACTGTCTTGCCAAGGAGAACCTCGACCATGGTTTCGCGCCAGCGCACGCTACTTCGATTTGAGCGAGTGCCAAGATAAATGCCCACGATCAAGCCTGGGATCTCTAAGAGAGTCAGGAGCGCGGTTGCAAATCCCTCAACTTCGATCAGGTTGTTTTCGAGGAAGAGTAAGCCTGCCGAGAAGGTGACGAGTGAGGTCGACCCATAGTGTGCAGCGATCGAACCGCGATCGATAGCGTTCAAGGTTCGAACCAATTTCAAGGAGAAGAATGCAACGAGCGGGATAAGTATGCCGATTGCAATCGTGCCGAGCGCTGGTGAGACGAACTCCTCGACAGTTGCCGAATGAAGTCCATTTCCTCCTTTGAGACCGATTCCGAAGAGTAAATAGATCGAGATGATCTGATAGATCGGCTCGGGGATCCTGACATCGCTCTTGATGCGAGCTGCAAGAAAGCCGAAGACGAAGACAAGGACAGATACTGATGTCAGATTATCGAGCGGGACCTCCAGGGAACCGGTCATCTCAATCTCTAATCCTCTTTCGGATATTGCTCTCGTGAGCTATATGAAGGTGGCATATCGACGAAGCGAGCGTAGTGCAATTGTGCTGAGACGGTGATGGTTCGAGTCGGACCGTTACGGTGCTTTGCGACATGTAGATCAGCCTCACCTGGGCGGTTCTGTGAGTCGTAGACATCGTCGCGGTGAAGCAAGATGACGACGTCAGCATCCTGCTCGATAGAACCGGATTCACGGAGGTCAGAGAGCATCGGCCTCTTATCAGCGCGTTGCTCTGGCGAACGGTTCAACTGTGAGATCGCAATGATTGGAATCTGTAACTCCTTGGCAAGGAGTTTCAACTGCCTTGAGAATTCAGAGACCTCTTGCTGGCGATTCTCAACCCGCTTTCCAGAGGTCATCAACTGGAGGTAGTCGATCACGATCAACTTCAAGTCGTGGCGTTGTTTCAAGCGGCGTGCTTTGGCGCGAATCTCCATCATCGAGAGATTGGGTGAATCATCGATGAAAAGGGGTGCTTCGGAGATCTCACCCATACGGCGGGCAAGGCGGGACCAATCCTCATCATTCAATTGGCCGGAGCGAATCGCATTGAGAGTGACGCGTGCTTCGGAGGAAAGCATGCGCATCGTGATCTCGCTTCGACTCATCTCAAGCGAGAAGATCACCGAGGTAAGTCCATTGTGGATCGATGCGTGGCGAGCGATATCAAGACCCAACGTTGACTTACCCATCGCAGGACGAGCAGCGACGACAATCATGTTCGACGGATGAAGTCCATTGGTGAGGAGATCGAGATCCTTGAATCCTGTCATGACACCTTCTGCGGCAGTGCCACGCGAGATAGCTTCAATCTGATCAAGAGCCTCAGGCAAGAGTGTGTTGAGTTTGACATAATCCTCAGAAGCACGACGTTCAGTGACAGCGAAGATCTCAGCCTGCGCTTTGTCGACGACATCATCGACCTCGCCTTCGGGCGAGAATCCAAGTTGCACGACTTTCGTCCCAGCTTCGATCAACTTCCTCAAGATCGATTGCTCGCGGACGATCTGTGCGTAGTAATTCGCATTTGCAGCAGTAGGGACAGCGCTCACCAATGTGTGGAGATAAGGGGCGCCACCGATCTTTGCGATCTCACCGCGCTTGGTAAGTTCCGCAGCGACGGTGACTGGATCTACAGGTTCACCATGTCCGTAGAGCTCGATGACTGCGTCATAGATCATCTCGTGTGCGGGGCGATAGAAATCATTGGCGCGAAGGATCTCGATGACATCTGCGATCGCATCCTTCGAAAGGAGCATGCCGCCAAGTACCGATTGTTCTGCTTGGAGATCTTGTGGTGGAGTGCGCTCGAATTCGTTGATGTCACCTCGACGCGAGGGATTCGGGAACTCAGCGATACTCACGGGCGAATCTTCTTATCCGCCACCGACAATGCCTATTTCAGCGATTATTCACTGTGCTCAGGGTTGTGGAGAGGTTGTGGAAGAGTTGGAAAAGATGGTGGATAGCAGTGGATAAGTCAGCGAATTCTGTGGGTAACTCTTCGAATTGAGCGTGATCGCCTGTTGATGAAAATAAATCGAAACTGTCCGGATGGTGAGATGGAAAAGAGAAAAGGGGCGGAAGCAATCGCCTCCGCCCCTCTCACTTCTACTTCAATTATCCGGCAACCACCACGATCGCTAAATCAGCGACGACATGTGAGTGAAGTGCGACCTTCACGTTGTACTTGCCGACCTTCTTGATCTGACCTTTGGTCGAGATCTTGTGGCGATCGATATCGACGCCGGTCTTCGCCTTGATGGCGAGGGCAATTTCCTTGGTCGTCACGGAGCCGAAGAGTTGTCCTTCGTTTCCAGCGCGAGCCTTGAGTGTGATCTCACCGCTCTCAAGTGTGCTCTTGACCTGGTTTGCGTGCTCGGTGTCGCGGATCTCGCGGGCAACTCGTGCACGGCGAAGTCCCTCGATCTGGCTTTCGCCACCTTTGCTCCACGCAATAGCGGAACCTTCTGGGATGAGGAAGTTGCGGCCGTAGCCATCCTTGACGGTGACGATGTCACCTGCGTGGCCGAGGCCCTTCACTTCACGAGTGAGGATTAGTTTCATCTCTTCATACCCTCCTATCGAGCCGAGTTCGGATAAGGAAGGAGTCCCATCTCGCGCGCGTTCTTCACGGCACGAGAGATCATCCGCTGCTGTTGGACGGTCACACCAGTGACACGAGCTGATCGGATCTTGCCTCGATCAGAGATGAATCGGCGAAGTAGCGCGACATCCTTGTAGTCGATGTAATCGACGCCTTTGAGTGGATTGGCGCGCTTCTTGAACTTCTTGATCGCAGCGCCTTTCGGCAACTTCGGCTTCTGCTTGAGGGTCCTGTTGGAACGTGCTCCCATGGGGTCTATATCTCCTTAGTTTTTCTGACTAATTCTCGTCATGGATTAGAACGGTGGTTGCTCATCGGCTGCTGCTGGTGTCGATGCTGATGCACCCCAACCGCCACCAACTGGTGTGGTTGAAGCCCATGGATCATCGCTCGCCTCAGCGGCGGTGAAGGTCGATCCGGAAGCACCTGCGCCACGTGACGTCTTGGTCACTTTGGCAGTTGCGTTACGAAGTGATGGGCCGACCTCGTCGACCTCGACTTCATAGACGGTGCGCTTCTCGCCTTCCTTCGTCTCGTATGAGCGTTGCTTCAAACGGCCAGAGACGATCACGCGCATTCCGCGGGTGAGTGACTCTGCGACGTTCTCTGCTGCTTGTCGCCAGATCTGGCAATTGAGAAAGAGGGTATCCCCGTCTTTCCACTCATTGGTGTTGCGATCCATGTACCTCGGCGTTGAAGCTACGGTGAACTTCGCTACCGCCGCACCATTCGGTGTGAATCGGAGCTCTGGATCGTTCGTAAGGTTTCCAACCAATGTGATGTTTGTGTCTCCTGCAGCCATTTTCTTTTCCTCTTCTCGCTACGTATCGGATATCTACTTGTCGGGCGCGGATCTACTTGAGTACTACAACTTTGGTGCGGAGCACTGCTTCATTCAGGTTGAGTTGGCGATCCAACTCCTTCACTGATGCAGGATCACAGTGCATATCAACTACGGCGTAGATGCCTTCGCTCTTCTTTCCGATTTCGAAAGTCATGCGGCGACGACCCCAGATGTCGAGTTTCTCTACTCGACCTCCGCCTTCCTTGATGATCTTGAGATAGGTCTCAAGACTTGGTGCGACTGTGCGTTCCTCTAGATCTGGGTCGAGAATGACCATAAGTTCGTAGTGACGCATGCGTTAACCCCACCTCCTCTGGACTAAACGGTCACGGGCTCTCCGCGACAGGAGGGTTCAAGCGCTTTTCCTCATCGATTGGACCATTTGTTTTTGAAACACTGGTCCTAACGATGAGTACCCCCGCCAAGATCAGTCTCTGACTGGCTCCTTTGAGGGGAGGGAAAGCCTAACCCGGGCCACCGTCAGGGCAAAACCCGCGAGAGTGATGATGCGGATGACGATGGTGAGTGCATAAAGCGGCTCCGAAAGACCCTGACCACCCGAGTACTCGGCCAGGTACTGCCAGATTCCTAGGTGATAGATCGCCTCACCTATCTGCCAAATCCAAAACCATGCTCGCTCAACGCGGTAGTTCGACTCTCTCGTCGCGATCAGAAGGAGTGCAAGCGGTGTCAACCAGATGACGTATTGCGGGGAGTAGACCTTGTTGACTGAGAAGAGGAATGCAAGTGAGAGGAAAGATGTGAGAAGGAAGAGCTCGTAGGGATCCCATTGCGCAGAGATGAGAGGACGAATCTTCGGGTAGATCGCAACAAGGAGGATGAGAGCGATCAGTGCGATGGTGAGGTTGAGTGAGGAGATATTGATATCGAAGAGAAGTGAGAGTGCGTACCAGATCGAACCCAAGTCGACGCCACGATCTTGATTGAAGGTGAAGAAGCGGGACCAGCCCTCGAAGTGTGAGATGGCGGTCGTGAGATTGAGCGCAACCACCGTGAAGAGGAGATAGAGAAAGAAGGATCGACCGCTCGTCCCTCTTTCACTCTCGCGTGATCGGAGAAAGAAGTAGAGAAGAAACGCAGGTAGAAAGAAGATGGGAAAGAACTTGATTGCTATCGATATCCCCATCCAGATCCCGGAGAGATCAAAGCGCTCTTGCTTGAGGTAGTAGATACCCAAGACCATTGCGAAGACTCCCCAGAGATCCCAATTGATATAGAGCGAGGCAAGAGAGGCCGGAGCGAATAGAAAGAGTGGCCAGTGCTTTGGTAGAAGGCGTGCCATGAGAAGGGTTGTAGCGATAAAGAGAAGTGCGATCGCGAGGGCATTGAGGTCGAAAAAGGTGAGGAAGTCATCTGAAAATCGTGCAATCGTCGAAGCGATATATCCCGTTCCAACCGGATACTCCATCGAGTTGAGCGGGTCGGAGTAGGGGTTGATCCCTCGATCAAGACCACGGGCGCCAAAGAGCGCCGGGATATCGGAGTAACAGAGATGGGTATATGAATCTGGACTTGCAAAGAAATTGCTTCGACAGTGAAGGGATTTGAGAAAGGAGATTGTGGCTAGGGACGCGGCAGCCAAGCCTGGCAAGAGAAGTGGTGGAAACACTTTCTTCATCTTTGGAAGAGCCGAACTATTGTGCGGGAGGTTTCGGTGGCATGAGAGCGGTTGCACTCTCCTTTGTATATGTCATCACAACGCCACGCATATCAACGGGTTCTGTTCCATTGATATTGACCGGGGGACGGAATTTGAGTTTCGGCGAACCTTCGAGCGCACGCTTCGTGTAGGCGTTCCAAATCCGCGCTGGGAAAGTTCCACCAGTCAAGGAAGTAATCCCGCCGATACCCTTTAAGGTCGTCAATGCGTCGTCGCGGAAGAAGGCGATTGACGTCGCAAGATCCGGGGTGTAGCCAGTGAACCATGCGCTGGTGTTCTCATTCGATGTTCCAGTCTTTCCAGCAGCTTGTCTACCAAGCCCTCGTAACGCCGATGTCGCAGTTCCTGCTAGAACGACTTGGCGAAGTGCGTAATTGAGATCTCTCATCACATCAGCGGAGAAGACCTCTTCGGCTTCGATCTTTCCTTGATAGAGGATGCCGCGATTAGGACCGAGAACTTCGTTGATGATGAAAGGTTTCGCATAGACGCCTTCTGCTGCGAAGGTCGCATAGGCAGCGGCGACATCGATGACGCGTGGGCTCGATACACCAAGGACGAGTGATGGGGTTGGCAACATCGCAACGGAATCTGGGATTCCGGCTCGACGTGCAGCGTTAACTACATTCTCAAGCCCGGCTGCAATCCCAAGCGGAACGTAGACAGTGTTGACTGAACTCGCAGTCGCCCGTAGTAGTGAGATCTCGCTGTAATCCTCATTGCCGTAGTTGCCGACTCGATAAGGCTTTCCAAGATCATCGAAAAATTGTGGTGAATCGCCATTCCAAATCGAGGTCAATGGGATTCCTTGTTCCAACGCTGCAGCGAGCGCGAAGACTTTGAAGGTTGAACCTGCTTGTGTGATTCCTTGCGTCGCATCGTTGAGTTGACGCTCTAGATAATCGCGACCGCCATACATCTCAACGATTTCGCCAGTTCCCGGGCGAATCGAGAGAAGCCCGATATGAAGATCCTCAGGTGGATTCGCAGGTCCCACTTCTTGCACCGCGATCTGCGCCGCCTCTTGAGCCTTTCGCTCCAAAGTGGTCCGTACGACAAGTCCGCCGATCATCAATTGTTCATCAGAGAAACCAAGTTCATTGAGTTCGCGTTGTACCCAGGAGATGAGATAACCGCGAGGACCGGCAAGACGCCCTGATGAGAGGCGGGGATTGACCGGTGGTTCTTCGCCCTTCAACTTCTCACCGCGCGACTTCTCAAGCCAACCAGCATCGACCATTCCATCGATCACATAGCGATATCGCGCTGAGAGCCTCGCGCCATTGCCATCTTGGAAATAGGGATCATAGAGACCAGGGGACCTAAGGATCGAAGCGAGGATCGCTGACTCTGCAACGGTGAGTGAGTCGACGCCGTGGCCGAAATAGACCTGAGCACCTGTTTCAACGCCATATGCACCGCGGCCAAAGTAAATGGTGTTGAGGTAATTTTCCAAGATCTCATCTTTGGAGAGTTGATTCTCAAGTTTGATCGCAATCACGAGTTCTTTGAGCTTTCGCGTGATGGTTCGCTCTGAGGTCAAGAATGCTGTCTTGGCATATTGCTGTGTGATGGTTGAGCCACCTTGAGTCTGACCGCCAAGGACATTGTTGATCGCAGCTCGTGCGATCGCGATCGGATTGAAAGCGAGTTGGCTATAGAAATTGCGATCCTCTGCAGCAAGGACCGCTTCTCGAAGTTTTACCGGGATCTTCGCCAATGGGATGACAGTTCGATTCTGTGCACCGAGGCGACCGATCTCGCTCCCATCGGCATATTGGATGATCGTCGCCTGACTGTTGACATAGTCATTGGGATCCGGGATATCGACAGTGAAGTAAGCGATTCCGAAGACGGTGACTCCTACTACGAAACCAAGTCCAGAAAGGAGGATGGTGAGGCGAAGTGCGACTCGTTGAAGACGTTTCGAGATCATCCGACCTTCTCATCCTCGATGGTTCGAACCTTCCGCGGTGGTCTTCGGTTGACACCGTCACCGAGAAGGAATGAGGTAACGAGATGATTCCAGCCGCAATCGTTACAGACTTCGACCTCATATACCCGGAATTCACCGAACTCCGATTGCATCTCACGTAACTCTTCAAGGCTCTTTAGTCGCCCGGAGTATTGACCGAGTTGATCACCGAAGGTGTAGCGAAGTTCGACCATCTTCCGCGATTTGCAGACTGGACAAGGACGCTCGGTTTTCTCGCCGTGGAATTTCGCTGCTCGCCTGAGGTATGGATCGGCATCACATGCATCCATCGCACTACTCAATCCTTGGAAGAGCGCAGCTAGTGTCGCGCGACGACGGAAGGTGTAATCGACACGAGCGCGCTGCGACCAGAACACTCGCTTATCGTAGTGAGAGTCGCGAGGGATACGCTTTCTCAGTGAATTCTGACTTCGATCGAAGATCGCGAGGATTCACTTCCCGGATACGCACTCACATCACCTCACCGATAGGTAGGTTGTTGGCTTTGCGATGGACGGGGCAACTCTCCGACGGCATCTTCCAATCCGGACTCGCCTCCTTCATTCTCTTCTCACCCGAGCGACAACCCGATGCTTTCTCCGCCGCGATTGCCTTCGCAGTCGTACTCCTTCCTTACTCCTTTGTCGGACCTTTTGTTGGAACCATCCTTGATCGTTTCTCGCGGCAGCGAATCCTCTTCCTCTCGAATATCTCACGAGCAATCGTGGTTGCGATTGCAGCGACTTCCATCGCGGCAGGTGCTACCGGAGTAGGACTCACCGGTTTGATCTTGATTGCATTCGGTATCAATCGATTGATCCTTGCCGGACTTTCAGCATCCCTACCTCTCCTCACAACGCGTGAGAAGTTGGTTGCCATCAACGCAACCGCAGTCACGGGTGGAACGATCTTCGTCGTCTTGGGTGGCGGCATCGGAATCGGAGTACGTGGCCTCCTTGCAGAGAGCGACGCGAATCATGCTGATTCGATCATCATCACTATGGCAAGTGGACTCTTTCTCATTGCAGCTCTCCTTGCGCTACGGTTGAAGCGAGATCAATTGGGACCACGTGCACATGAGATCAAGAAAGGAACAATCTCCCAAGGAATCATCGAGATGCGCGACGGTTTCGATCGCCTCCGTGAGGAGCGTGATCCACTCTATGGAATCCTTGCTACAGCGATACATCGCGGTGGACTCACCGCTCTCACCATGATGGCCCTTCTCTTGCAACGCAATACCTTCAACCCGAGCGATGATCCGGACGCTGGGTTACAAGGTTTCGCGCTCTCCGCTGTGATCGCTGGCATCGGTATCGGCGTTGGCGCGATCATCGCTCCTTTTGGTGTCGCTCGATTTGGCAGACATCGTTGGATCAGATGGATGCTCCTTGCCAGCGCTATTGCACCAATCTTTCTTGCTTTCGATCAGAGTGAGTTCGCACTCCTTTCCACCGGATTCCTTACGAGTGCATGTGGTCAAGGGGTGAAGGTGACGAATGATGCCCTGGTGCAATCACGGATCGTTGATGAGTTCCGTGGTCGCGTCTTCGCCGTCTATGACGTGATCGTCAACTTCGCAATCGTCTCTGGCGCGATCATCGCAGCGCTCCTACTTCCAGATTCTGGTGAAGGTGCACTCGTTCCAGCACTCATTGCAGTGACCTACATTGCTTTCGCGATCACAGTGCTACGAACTAAGCGTTTTGCTGCCCCTGCCACCAGTTGAGAAGTTCTTGCTTCGCTCGATCTTTACCGAGTGGAC
>JBJTGO010000263.1:0-2173 GCA_046093985.1 Actinomycetota bacterium | reverse complement strand
AATTCAGTTAGACCTTGGAGGATTCCTAAGAAGATCGCCTCAAGCATCTTTCACGTCACTCTCGCCGAGATTTCTCGCCCGGGTAGCCATTACTCCACCTAAGGCCAACATCGCGACCGGATAGATCATCGCAATCGGCAGCGAAGTCGCCTCCGAGATGAGTCCGGTGATGGTTGGTCCGACGAAGTATCCCGCAATTGCAAGGAGCGCAACCCTCGCAATGCCGACCGAAGCAGGAATCCCTTTGATCGTGCCGGCCGCCAACATGAATGCTGGGAAGACAGGCCCAATCCCGAAGCCGGCGACAAAGAAGCCAATCACGATGATGGTCAAAGCAAGTGTTCTTGATGACGGGGCAACCTGCCACGAGATCACAATGGAAGCGAGCCAGAGGAGAGCCGATCCAATCGCAAGGAAGGTGACCGTTTCATACATTCCAAATCGCGCGTAGAGCGCATCACCAATAAAACGACTGATGATCATCGCGAACGCGAATGCGGCAAAGGCAGAAGCGCTAAGCCCCTTGCTGATTCCAAGATGATCCTCAAGGAGAATCCCGCCCCAATCGCTCGCCGATCCTTCAGCAATCAAGGCACCCACAGAACCTATTCCCATGATCCAGAGTGGGATCGCAACCTTTCCTCGCCAGGGAACGGTGTTGGATTCGCCCTCGGAAACGCCTTGATGTTCATCGTTGTTGGAATCTAGAAGCGCATTCGTTGCAGGTACATAGAGGGCTGTTGCAACCAGCGCTACTAGAAGCAGATTGGAACTTGGTGACAGGAGATTAGTGATCAGTCCACCGAACGCAGTCGTTGCAAATGCACCCGCGCTCCACGCACCATGGAACGATGACATATAGCGTTTGGCAAGAAGTTTCTCCACAACAACGGCTTGGGAGTTGACCGAGACATCGATTGACGAATAACCAGCGCCAAGCGTGAAGAGACCGAGGACTAGCATCTCAACCGAATTCGATTGGGACATGATGACGAGACCAAGGGGCATCACGAACTGCGCCACTTGTGTCACATGTTTCGATCCGAAACGATGGATGAGGCGACCAGCGAACTGCGCACCCAATGCGGCTCCGGCACTACTTGAAATGAGAACAAGCCCGAATGCACCGTCAGAGAGTTCGAGTGATCTCTTGATCTCAGGGATCCGGGGCACCCATGCCATCGAGACAATCCCCATAAGGAAGAAGAGGACCCAGAGTGAGTTCCTTGTCGCAGTGGGATCGTTCTTCAACCGCTGAACCATCAGTTCTCGACCGTGATTCCTTCGACTTTGATCGGACCATCAGCCTTGCTTATGAAATAGAGAAGCTTGTGAGAACCTGAATCACCGGTGAGGGTCACGGCTTGGGCAAATCCGATCGAGATCTCTCGACATTCACCAAAACCCATAGTTCCGCCGCGGAGGAGCATCGGGTAATTGGTTCCGACAATCAATGAGAACTTCTCCTTGTCGATATCGCTCTGGAAACTATTGGAGAAATACGCGTATGCGCCTGAGACATTCTGAGCTTTGAAGGCGAAGGCCTGATTCTGAATCAGGGTCTGTACCGCTCGGAAGTCGCTCTCTTGGCATTGTGTGACTTCGACTTCCTCGCTGCTCGTATTCATCACACCCGAGAAGAGTGAAGCGGCAAGGGAGAGGATCAGGACAACGACTAGACCAAGAGTGAGTTGCTTGCGATAACGAAACATCAGGACTTTCCACTGATTCGTTCGACGAATGTGAGGGAGTTCTCGAAGATGATCTCTGCGTCGTAATCCAAAGTGGCTACGTGATAGCTATTGGTCAATTCGATGCGAACTTTGTCGCTGCTACCGACCTCAGCCATGATGATCTCGGTGTTCGACACCGGCAGGACATGGTCGTCGACGCTATGGAAGAGCAAGAGTGGGACTTTGACCCGATCGAGAAGCGCGCGGGTGGCTTTCAAGAACTTATTGAGTTGGAGCACTCCTCTCGTTGGTAGGACGTCATAGCCATATTCATCGACACCAGGCTTCTTGATGTCATCGCCTACCGACGGAAGTCCTTTTGTGAGGCGTGCAATCAAGGGTCCGAATTTGATGCGAAGCCCGGGTATATGAATCATCGGATTGACGAGGACAATTCCCGCCAACTTATCTCCCCCAACGCGGGAGGCAAGTGATGCAGC
>JBJTGO010000262.1:0-2584 GCA_046093985.1 Actinomycetota bacterium | reverse complement strand
TTTCCCAGAGAATGGATCAACAGAGCCCTTCCCAAAGACGACGAGATCAAAATCGAAGGCGTGGGCATTGCGGATGATCGTTCCGGCATTGCCAGGGTCTTGGAGTTCGACAAAGATCGCAATTCGCTTCGCGTCTTGAGCATTCCTGACATCCCTTGCTTGCAAGAGATGTCTTGGCAGAGTCAACACAGCGAAGATTCCCTGTGGCGTGACCGTGTCGCTGATCTTCTTCGCAACCTCTTCAGTGATTTCCGTCGCCTGAGGGAACCGATGAATCCACTCTGCGGTTGCAAGGATCTCGACTACATCAATCGCCTTGGATTCGAGTGCAGCTTCGACCGCACGTAAACCCTCGACCACGAACTGACCGGACTCGATCCGCTCGCGCGGACTCTGCGTCTCAAGCAGTCGTCTCACTCGCGCGACTTTCGGCGAAGTGAGACTGGTGATCACTTGATGTTCTTCTTGGCGATCTCGACCAGCTGGGCAAATGCCTTCGGGTCATTGGTCGCGAGTTCGGAGAGAACTCGACGATCAACTTCGACACCTGCGGCCTTCAATCCTTGGATGAAACGGTTGTAGGTGATGCCGTTGGCTCGGCTCGCAGCATTGATGCGAGTGATCCAGAGCTGACGGAAGTCGCCCTTCTTATCCTTGCGATCGTTGAAGGCGTAGACGAGCGAATGAGTGACTTGCTCCTTCGCTTTGGTGAAAAGGCGTGATCGCTGTCCGCGATATCCACTCGCCCGCTCCAGGATCGTACGTCGCTTCTTCGCCGCATGTACCCCGCGCTTTACTCTTGCCATCTCATCTCTCCACTTCTTTCAGAAATTCTGATCTCTTCTTCACTTCTTCACCGTCGGTGCACTCGAGCCCTTCCGAGGGAAGCGCCCGTAAATGTTCGAGGCTTGGCTACTTCATTCCCAAGAGGCGCTTGGCCTGTCCGGTTGCGAAGTCCTTCGCAGCAGATTCTTGAGTGAGGCGGCGGGTTCGTCGCGAGGACTTCCCTTCAAGGAGATGACGCTTGCCAGCGCGCTCATGCTTGATGCGACCTTTTCCGGTGACCTTGAAGGTCTTCTTCGCACCACTGTGCGTCTTCATCTTTGGCATCTTTATTACCTCTCGTCTCTCCTAGTGTTCACCCAGCGTTTAGCTAGTGTCTTGCTCTCTTGCCCATCTCTGGACAAGTGCTTCGTCTGAAACAAGAAGAACAAAAAGAAAGGACTTACTTCTTTCCACTCTTCTTCACGGGTGCTAAGACCATCGTCATGCTTCGCCCTTCGCGCTTTGGCGAGAACTCGACAAATCCGATCTCTTGCACATCCTCGGCAAGGCGCTGCAGCAACTTGAATCCCATCTCTGGACGAGTCTGTTCACGCCCTTTGAATTGGACCGTCGCCTTCACCTTGTCGCCGCCGCCCAGGAACTTGAGTACCTGGTTCTTCTTCGTCTCGTAGTCATGCGCCTCGATCTTTAGACCAAGTCGAATCTCCTTGACCACGATGTGAGTCTGATTGGCTCTTGCCTCTCGCGCTTTCTGCGCCATCTCATACTTGTACTTCCCGAAATCCATGACCTTACAGACCGGTGGATTGGCATCTGGAGCGATCTCGACCAGGTCGAGTCCTGCCTCTTCAGCCATAGCAAGGGCAGTGTCGATAGTGACGACACCAGCCTGGCTCCCGTCTGCGTCGATCACGCGCACTTGAGGCACGCGGATACGATCGTTGATGCGGGGTTCAGTGGAGATAGTCGCTTCCTTTCACGATTGGCGGCAGGAAGCAAGGCGATGGAACTGTTGACCAGATCGCCGAGGCGAATCAGGTGGAGGTTCTAAGACCTCACTTCATGCCCGAGTCTTGCGACTCGATGAGGTGAAGGATAACTCATCGCTCTGATGTGACGAAATCGAGCGTGAACTCAACTCGCTAGGGGCTTATCCCGACCCTACCCTTGCGTCATGACCCGCGGAGATGAAGGAAAACCCTCCTACGAGAGCAAGACTGTCGTCGTCCATGCCATCACTGATGCTCAACCATCACTGAGTGAGGACCAGGCGGGACGTATGAAGCGCTACTTCGCCTCCATGATGATCAGGACCAGTTGCTTCATCCTCGCGGTAATACTTCCCTCCCCTTATCGATGGTTCGCGCTCGTTGGCGCAGTGACATTGCCCTACATCGC
Source organism: Actinomycetota bacterium (assembly GCA_046093985.1). Taxonomy (GTDB): domain Bacteria; phylum Actinomycetota; class Actinomycetes; order Nanopelagicales; family Nanopelagicaceae; genus SYAN01. The sequence continues at coordinate 400 of JBJTGO010000262.1, read as the reverse complement.
AGTCGTCGTAGCCAATGCCGGTAGGGAGACCATCTTTGGACGTGCACGGCGACCTGACGACTCCAGAGCTCTTCCAGGCTAACGAAGGCGTCATGGCCTCGTCTCAAAGTTCGTTTCGACTCTACCTCTCTCCACTTCGAAATCTAGGGCTATCCCTTTTGGCCCTCTTTCTTCTGGTTGGCTGTCTCATCGCAGGAAGTTGGCAATTCGATCGCGGCATGGATCGACGAGAAGAGAATGCGAAGATCGAGCAGAACCTTGATCTTCCAACAATCGATTTCTCCGATGCAACCTCGTGGAGCGAAGATGAAAAGCTCTGGCGACAGTTCAAAGTCGAAGGTCGCTTCCTGTCGCAACACGAGATCTTGATGCGAAATCGCTATCACAATGAGCAATATGG
>JBJTGO010000261.1:0-2209 GCA_046093985.1 Actinomycetota bacterium | reverse complement strand
GAGTTGGAATTTGAGGCCGAAGAAATGTTGCTCCGGGGGCGAGATGGTCTACCAACGGGAGAGTTCGTAAAGCCAGGGCGCGCACCTTTCGATGATGCGTTCACGAAGATGAGAGGTTCGCCACGAATCGTGTGGGATGGTGCCCTTGCGATGACGATTGAATCGGATGCGCCATGGTGGGTCATCTACACCGAAGATAGTGATGGGATCTGTGTCGAGCCACAGAGTGCTCCACCTGATGCTGCAAATCTTGGGATTGAAAGTGAAGGGTACCTAGAGGCGCTATTCGTCTTCGAAGAGATCTGACCCTCTTATTTTGAAATGCTATGAGCGCACTTGATAGGTTGAGCAAATGATTGATCGCGAGCATTTGCGGCGTCTTCATGCACGCGAAGAGGAAAGATTCCTCGCGCTCCATCCAAAGTCTGGTCAACTCTTCGAGAAGGCAAAGGGCGTGATGCCCGGCGGAGTTCCTATGTCCTGGATGACGAAGTGGCCAGGAAAATTCCCACTCTTTGTTGAGAAGGCAAAGGGTGCGAGATTTGTCGATGTCGATGGCAATGAGTTCATCGATCTCTGTTTAGGTGATACAGGTTCGATGACGGGGCACTCTCCTCGCGCTACCGTCGATGCGATCAAGGCGCAGTTGGATCGTGGGATCACTGCGATGCTTCCGACAGAGGATGCGTTGGTGGTCTCTGCCGAGTTGGCGCGGAGGTTTAGCCTTCCGTTATGGCAATTCACCGTTTCCGCGACCGATGCGAATCGTCATGCGATCCGTTATGCACGCCTGATTACTGGTCGATCGAAGATCATCGTCATCGATCGCTGCTATCACGGCTCTGTAGATGAGAGTTTTGCGACGCTCGATGCTGATGGGAAGACCGTTGCGCGTGAGGGAAATATCGGAGCGCCGGTACCGCTTGATGAAACGACTCGAGTGGTTGAGTTCAATGACCTTGATGCCATGGAGAGGGCGCTACAAAAGGGAGATGTCGCGGCGATCTTGATGGAGCCCGCGATGACCAACGTCGGCATCGTCTTACCTGATCCGGGGTATTTGCCGGCAGTAGGTGAGCTAGCGAAGAGATATGGAGCGATCTGGATCATCGATGAGACTCACACCATCTCTGTAGGCCCTGGTGGAATGACTCAGGATCTTGGGCTCCATCCCGACATCTTGACCATCGGTAAATCCATTGGTGGTGGAGTCCCAACCGGAACTTTCGGGATGACTCGCGATATCGCTGATCAGATCGCGAGGCGGGTAGAGCGAGAGGTGATCGATACCGGAGGTATCGGCGGCACACTCGCTGGAAATGCGCTCTCTCTCGCTGCGATGCGAGCGACGCTTACAGAGGTCCTTACTGATGAAGCGTTCTCTCAGATGATTGCCTTAGGTAATCGTTGGTGTGATGGCGTCGATTCAGTGATCGCTCAACTCAATCTCCCATGGCATTGCAATCGCCTTGGTGCGCGTGGGGAGTACCTCTTCCAAGCAACGGCACCTCGTACTGGTGGAGAAGCGGCTAGAGCCGGAGATTTCGAATTGGAGCAGTACATCCATCTTCGACTACTCAATGATGGATTCTTGCTCACGCCATTTCACAACATGGCTTTGATCTCACCGGAGACGAGCGAGGCAGATGTTGACGCTCATACTGAAGCATTTCGTGTGATGTGTGAAGAGTTGGTTGGTTAGGGCCTTCTTTATGATTTTCTATAGAGGACATCTCGTCCCCACTCAGTGAATCCAAGCGAGCTATAGAGAGCGAGCGCTGCATCGTTCGCAGCATCGACATAAAGCATCGCAGAGAAGATCCCTTGATCTTGCATGAAGTGAAGGCCGGCGAGAGTGACTTCCTTGCCGACACCGTGCCCCTGTGACGCTGGGTCAACCCCCATCACATAGATCTCACCGATTGGATCATGGTCATGATCCTGATGCTTGGTACCGCCATGGATCTTCACCCAACAGAAACCGATCATTTTCGCTACATCGCCGCCAGTGTTTTCAGTAGCGATGATGAAGCCTTTGGGATCGAACCAATCCTCTTGCTTTCGAATCTCAAGATCTCGCTCACTCCAGTTACCTTGGTCAGGATGATCCTTGAAGGCTCGGTTATTGAGCTCTAGCCACGCTTTCTCATCATCTCCGACGCGGAAGGTTCGAAGCGATTGAGGTCTTGCTAGCGATGGAAGGGGGGAG
>JBJTGO010000260.1:0-31694 GCA_046093985.1 Actinomycetota bacterium | reverse complement strand
TCAGCATCGGCGAATCGGTCACTGTTATGGATGGTCCATTCGCAACGCTTCCTGCGACGATCAGCGAGATCATGCCGGAGCAGGCGAAACTCAAGGTGTTGGTATCGATCTTCGGTCGCGAGACCCCGGTCGAGCTTTCGTTCAATCAGGTTCAGAAGATCTAAGTAAGAGTAAAGAAGAGGAAAAAGGGGAAAGAAAATGGCACCGAAGAAGAAGATCCAGGCGCTCATCAAGCTGCAGATTCAGGCTGGTGCTGCGACCCCTGCGCCACCGGTAGGTCCTGCGCTCGGTCAGCATGGCGTCAACATCATGGACTTCGTCAAGGCATATAACGCCGCGACTGAGAGCCAGAAGGGCCAGATCATCCCCGTCGAGATCACGGTCTTCGAAGATCGCTCTTTCACCTTCATCACAAAGACTCCTCCAGCATCACGTCTCATCTTGAAGGCTGCCGGAATCGAGAAGGGCTCTGCAGTCCCACATAAGAACAAGGTTGCGACGATCACCAAGGCGCAGGTCGAGGAGATCGCGAAGACAAAGATGGCCGACCTCAATGCGAACGATCTCGACGCAGCGAGCAAGATCATCGCCGGTACCGCACGCTCGATGGGCATCGTGGTCAACTGGTAGATCGACTGGCAAGAAAGTCACTAACAAGCACCAAAGAACAACTCAATAGGAAAGTGGGAGGAGAGCGCATCTCCGCTGACCACAACTCAATCGATTCGTGATCTAAGAGATTGCGAACAAGAATGGAGAAGAAATGAAGCGCAGTAAGAAGTACACGGCAGCAGCAGCAAAGGTCAACGCTGATCAGTTGTATCAGCCATTGACCGCGATGAAGGTCGTCAAAGAGACCGTCACTGTGAAGTTCGATCCATCTGTCGAGGTCGCGCTCGTCCTTGGTGTCGATCCAAAGAAGGCAGACCAAGCTGTTCGCAGCACCGTCAACCTGCCACATGGAACTGGCAAGAGCGCTCGCGTTCTCGTCTTCGCAACGGCAGAGCGCGCAGATGAAGCGCGTGCCGCAGGTGCGGATATCGTCGGTGGCGATGAGTTGATCGATGAGGTCTCCAAGGGTCGTCTCGATTACGACGCTGTCGTCTCCACACCAGAATTGATGGGCAAGGTCGGTCGCTTGGGTAAGGTGCTCGGACCACGTGGTCTCATGCCTAATCCAAAGACTGGAACTGTCACCACTGATGTTGCAAAGGCTGTCACCGATATCAAGGGTGGAAAGATCGAGTTCCGCGTTGATAAGAATTCCAATCTTCACTTCCTGATTGGCAAGGCATCGTTTAGCGCTGAAGCGCTCGCAGATAACTACGCTGCAGCGATCGACGAAATCATGCGATCAAGGCCAGCCTCATCGAAGGGCCGCTTCATCCGCAAGGCCGTGGTCTCTACGACCATGGGACCTGGCGTGCCACTTGATCCGAACTTCGCTCGTGAGGGTGCTGCTCCGATTCAGTAGCGCTTTCTGCTTGTTCTGAATGATTTTGACCAGGAGGCAGATACTCACCTAGTATCTGCCTCCTTGCCAGAGACTGCTGGTCTCGGACTTCTTGAGAAATCGAGAGCCGAAGTAAATGTCGAAAGACAGCCCGCATAGGTTGCAACGGTTACCCCGTACGCATCTATGCGTCGGGGTTTTTCTCATTTACGCCACAGGTTCGAAGCAAAGTAACCACTTACGCAAGCGCTGGATAAGAAAGGAAGCCTGATGGCTCGCCCGGAGAAGACAGCCGCAGTCGCCGAATTGGTCGAAGACTTCAAGTCGGCCCAAGCGACTTTCCTTACCGAGTATCGCGGTCTGACCGTGACCTCGCTCAAGGAGCTACGCCGTTCACTTGGTTCTGAGACCAAGTATTCGGTCGTAAAGAACACGCTCACCAAGATCGCAGCGAAGGATGCCGGCGTTGATATCGACGACGCGCTCCTAGCAGGACCATCTGCACTCGCTTTCATCAAGGGTGATCCGATTGCTGCTGCTAAGTCATTGAAGACCTTCCAAAAGGAGAACCCAGCACTTGTCATCAAGGGCGGGATCTACGAAGGAAAGCGCGTCACTGCTGCTGAGATCATGCAACTTGCGGACCTCGAGTCTCGCGAAGTCTTGCTCTCGAAGCTGGCTGGTGCGATGAAGGCTTCCATGGCAAAGGCCGCACAAGTATTCGACGCACTCCGTATCAAGATGGAGAGCGGCGCGCCTGCTAGCGCTGAGGCTGCACCTGCAGTCGAAACCGCAACCGAGGCACAAGCAGAAGCACCTGCAGAAGTAGTAGCCGAAGCACCTGCCGCAGAGGCAGTCGCTGAGGTTCCTGCCGAAGCAGCAGCTGAAGCAGTACAAGAAACATCAACCGAAGCACAACCCGAATAACAGAGATAACCAAAGGAAAAGGAAAAGAACATGGCAAAGCTCAGCACCGATGAACTACTCGGTCAGTTCAAGGAGATGACTTTGGTAGAACTCTCTGAGTTCGTGAAGTCATTCGAGAAGGAATTCGATGTGACCGCAGCAGCACCAGTTGCAGTTGTCGCCGCAGGTGGCGCAGCAGCAGGTGGCGAAGCAGCGGCCGCACAGGAAGAGTTCACTGTCGTACTCGAGGATGCAGGCGCTCAGAAGATCGCCGTCATCAAGGAAGTACGTAACCTGAACTCAGCTCTTGGTCTCAAGGAAGCCAAGGACTTGGTCGATGCGACCCCAGCAACCCTCCTTGAGAACGTCAAGAAGGATGTCGCTGACAAGGCGAAGGCAGCTCTCGAGGCAGCTGGAGCAAAGGTCACCGTCAAGTAATTCAGCAGTTCACACGAAGGGGCCCCGGGAAACTGGGGCCCCTTTTCTATTTGTTTATCCTCGCTTAGTCAGTAGATGCATAACCCGCTCGAGCGGACCTTGATCAAATCGATTGAGCCAGAGATTTGAGAGTTGTACAAGGACCATCCACACACCGACCGCAATCAGAAGTACTGCCCAGAGTGGTACTTCTTGGAAGAGTCCCAATCCCCACGGTGCGAAGAGAAGAGAGACAACCACTGACTGGGATAGATAGACGGTGAGCGACATCCGACCCGCTTGCCGCAACCAATTCACTCCCCGAGATTCCTTCTGAATCCATCGGAGGAATAAGGCAACGTACCCGAATGTCAGCAACGGAGCCGTCACAAAGCAGATGACGAGCGCAAAAAGAAATGTGCCTTCTGAAGTCTTTGTGGACTGTTCATTGAGCACAGCAAGCACCGCGCCAGTTACCTGCAATGGAAGTCCGATAAAGAGTGCCACCTTGATCTTTCTACCAAGAGTTAGCTCTTCCAACGGCTTGGATAACAAGCGCGCTCTTCCAGAACGTAGGCCAAAGAGAAATGCAGCGAAGACGAAGCCGCCTTGAAGCAGGATCCCGGTTCCGATACCGAAGATCCAGAGCTCAAGCCTTGGTGCGATGGCCTCAACAAAACTGCCATCACGCATGACGGCATCAAGGGGCATCTCGTTATCGACTTCAAACTCAACTTCCTCAGGCATGAGCCTTTCAAAGATCAAGACAGAACTTGCTGCAAAGACCAAGATCACGGTGAAGATGGAATAAATCACTCTGGTCCAAATCTTGAGCGTTCTATCTGTGCGGAACAGGAATGGGATGAGAAGAAGTCCAAAGAGTCCGTATAGGAAGAGGATGTCACCGTGCCAGAAGAAGGTGAAGTGGATTGCGCCAAAAAGCATCAGGGCGAGTGAACGCCTTGCCCATCTTTTGCGGTTTGATCGATCATCTTTGATTATGTAGCTCGCGCTGTAACCGAAGAGGAATGCGAAGAGGATGTAGAACTTCCCCGCAAAGAGAGCAATCATCAAGCCTGCTGCGGTTCCATTTGCGAGCCCTTCAAGCCAAGTGCCCCGAGCGCCCTCAGCCGAGAGGAGCGCCAAGAAAGGGATGTTGACGATCAAGATTCCAAGGAGTGCGAATCCTCGAAGTGCATCGGGGGCTAGATCGCGTTCGACTACCTGATTCACTAGATATCTCGTTCCCGCCAAGCCATAACCATGGAAGGTAGCGAAGCGAGCGTCATCAAGAGGGAGATGTAAATGAACGAAGCATCTCCCATTGGTTCATCACCGAAAGGTCGCGAATCGGGCGAAAGTTGTACGAGCAATATGAAGGCTATAAACACATAACCAAGGAGAAGATACGAATATCTATAGTTGGAGTTCCTAATCGCTCTCTGTCGTTCATCTAAAAGCTCATCTGGCGATTCCGCAATTCCCCTAACACTGACTCGCAAGAAGCTGAAGCAGGTCAGTGTTAGGACAGTCACTACGATCAGCGAGAACATCGGAATGAGACTATCTCCGCCAAACCACTCCTTGAACTGTTTGTAATAACTTCCTGATGCTACAAGTGCGAGTGAGAGCGTATGAAGAAGAACTAGAGCGCGTCGATTCCTCTGAGACCTAAGCCAACCAAAGCCCTGACTGTGGAGAAGTCTCTCGATGTCTTTCTTAGTTGTCCCCTCCAACCAATAGAACCTATTCTTCTCTCGCTTCGACTGATTCATTTCCTATTTCCCTTCGATCCAGAATAAGTCTTCGATATTGGTACCTAGCGCATCTGCAATACGAAGCGCTAAGACAAGAGATGGGGAGTACTCCCCGCGTTCGATGTATCCGATGGTCTGGTAGTGGACGCCGACCTCATCAGCTAGTTCCTGTCGGCTCATCCCCACTTTGGTGCGCACGTCCTCGACTCGGTTCCCGACCAGGCCTTCTTCTTCCCTTGGCTTGCGACCCATGTGTCGTAGCATAAATACTATGTAGCAATAATGCAACATCTGCTGCCTTGGCTGAGACAAATGGGGCGGATTAGACACGCCCGACCCCGGGGCGATACCCTCCTCCTTCGCACAAAATCCCTGGGGGTCCTGCATATAGCGGCTCGGACCTTCTAGTTGCGTGCGCCTTACCTTCGGAAGGAACACACGTTGGCCGCGAAATCGAAAACAAATGCTCCAAAGAGAATTTCCTTCGCAAAGATCCGTGAACCACAAGAAGTACCGAACCTCCTAGCCCACCAGATCGAGAGCTTCGACTGGCTGCTTGGCAACGAGTCGTGGAAAGCGCGTCTTGCGGAAGCCGAGAAGGCGGGACGAGATGACGTCCCGAAGCAGTCGGGTCTCCAAGAGATCTTCGAAGAGATCTCCCCGATAGAAGATGTACAGGGAACGATGTCTCTCTCGTTCCGCGATCACTACTTCGAAGAACCGAAGAACACCATGATCGAGTGCAAGGAGCGAGACCTTACTTATTCGCGCCCACTCTTCGTCACCGCTGAGTTCATGAACAACGTCACCGGTGAGATCAAGTCACAGACCGTATTCATGGGCGACTTCCCATTGATGACACCTCGCGGCACATTCATCATCAATGGAACCGAGCGCGTTGTCGTATCGCAGCTCGTCCGTTCGCCCGGCGTCTATTTCGAACGCACGATCGAGAAGTCATCCGACAAGGATGTCTTGACTTCGAAGATCATCCCAAGCCGTGGTGCTTGGCTCGAGTTCGAGATCGACAAGAAGGACTTTGCTGGCGTCCGTATCGATCGTAAACGTAAGCAATCGGTCACCGTCTTCTTGAAGGCGCTTGGTTGGAGTGATGATCAGGTACGAAGTGAGTTCGGCGATTTCCCATCCATCATGGGAACACTCGAGAAGGACACCGTCCACGATCAAGACAACGCACTCCTTGATATCTATCGCAAGATGCGTCCTGGTGAGCCACCAACGAAGGAAGCCGCTCTCCAATTGATCCAGAATCTCTACTTCAATCCGAAGCGCTATGACCTCGCCAAGGTCGGTCGTTACAAGATCAACAAGAAGCTCGGTATCAAGCATGAATTGACGCAGAATCTCCTCACCATCGAGGACATTGTTGCGACGATCCGATATCTCGCAGCACTCCACCGTGGCGATGCCTTCATGGACTACGGCCGTGAGGTTCACGAAGCGGGCCGTGAGGTACGCGTCGAAATCGACGATATCGACCACTTCGGAAACCGTCGCCTTCGCAGCGTCGGCGAGTTGATCCAGAACCAGGTCCGTACCGGGCTTTCCCGTATGGAGCGCGTGGTCAAGGAACGTATGACGACTCAAGATGTCGAGGCGATCACGCCACAGACCTTGATCAACATCCGTCCGGTCACTGCATCGATCAAGGAGTTCTTCGGAACATCCCAGCTCTCGCAGTTCATGGATCAAACGAATCCGCTCTCTGGTCTTACACATAAGCGACGTCTCTCGGCGCTTGGACCTGGCGGTCTCTCACGTGATCGCGCTGGCTTCGAAGTCCGCGACGTCCACCCATCCCACTATGGACGTATGTGTCCGATCGAAACGCCGGAAGGACCGAACATCGGACTTATCGGTGCGCTCGCAACCTACGGTCGTCTCACACCATTCGGTTTCGTCGAGACTCCCTATCGCAAAGTCATCAAGGGCAAGGTCTCTGATCAAGTCGATTACTTGACCGCTGATCAAGAGGATGAGCACATCATCGCTCAGGCGAATGCTCCTTTGACCGAAGACAACCACTTCGCTGAAGCGAAGGTCTTGGTTCGTCGTCGTGGTGGTGAAGTCGAATACATCAACGCAGAAGAAGTCGATTACATGGACGTCTCTCCGCGCCAGATGGTTTCGGTTTCCACCGCAATGATCCCGTTCCTCGAGCATGATGATGCGAACCGCGCTTTGATGGGTTCGAACATGATGCGTCAGGCAGTCCCATTGATCCGTGCTGAGGCTCCTTATGTCGGAACCGGTATGGAATACCGCGCCGCTGTCGATGCTGGCGATGTCGTCACCGCAACGAAGGGTGGCGTCGTCTCTGAGGTTGAGGCGGATCAGATCACAATCAAGAACGATGATGGCGGACAGGATGTCTACTTCCTCGAGAAGTTCATCCGCTCCAACCAGGGAACTTCACGTAATCAGCGTGCTGTCGTCTCGGTGGGAGAGAAGGTCGTCACCGGCCAAGTGATCGCAGATGGTCCAAGTACACAACTCGGTGAGATGGCTTTGGGTAAGAACCTTCTCGTCGCGTTCATGTCAGGGGACGGTCACAACTTCGAGGATGCGATCATCTTGTCTCAGCGCCTCGTCCAAGACGATGTCCTCTCCTCTATTCATATTGAAGAGTATGAAGTCGATGCTCGTGATACCAAGCTCGGACCTGAGGAGATCACTCGCGATATCCCGAACGTCTCTGAAGAGGTCCTCGCAGATCTTGATGAGCGCGGAATCATCCGCATCGGTGCTGAGGTCGTCCCTGGTGACATCCTGGTTGGAAAGGTGACGCCGAAGGGCGAGACCGAACTGACTCCGGAAGAGCGACTCCTTCGTGCGATCTTCGGTGAGAAGGCTCGCGAAGTTCGAGATACCTCACTCAAGGTTCCACACGGTGAAGGCGGTCGAGTCATCGATGTGAAGATCCAAGATATCGATGAGGGTTACGACCTTCCTGCTGGTGTCAATCAAGTCGTCCGCGTCTATGTCGCACAGAAGCGAAAGATCCAAGACGGTGACAAGCTCGCAGGTCGCCACGGAAACAAGGGCGTCATCTCCAAGATCCTTCCTGCGGAGGACATGCCATTCCTCGCAGATGGAACTCCCGTCGATGTCGTTCTCAATCCACTCGGTGTCCCTGGTCGTATGAATGTCGGTCAGGTTCTTGAGACCCAGCTCGTTTGGGTTGCGAAGAGTGGTTGGAAAGTTGTCGGAAGCGATGAGGATTGGAAGCAGCGCATGCACACCATCGGTGCGGCAGAAGCTGATCCAGGAACTCGCGTTGCGACGCCGGTCTTCGATGGTGCGAAGGAAGATGAGATCTTCGGTCTTCTCGGATCAACATTGCCGAATGCCGATGGCATGCAACTCGTCGACAATCGAGGAAAGGCACAACTCTTCGATGGTCGCACCGGTGAGCCATATCGTGATGGCATCTCGGTCGGATACATGTACATCTTGAAGTTGCACCACTTGGTCGACGACAAGATCCACGCACGTTCGACCGGTCCATACTCGATGATCACCCAGCAGCCTCTCGGTGGAAAGGCACAGTTCGGCGGTCAGCGATTCGGTGAGATGGAAGTCTGGGCGCTCGAGGCATACGGCGCCGCTTACACCTTGCAAGAGTTGCTCACCATCAAGTCCGACGATGTCTTGGGCCGCGTCAAGGTCTACGAGGCGATCGTCAAGGGCGAGAACATCCCAGAGCCAGGTATCCCAGAGTCATTCAAGGTGCTTGTGAAAGAGATGCAGTCACTCTGCTTGAACGTCGAAGTCCTCTCATCCGAGGGCGTCGCGATCGAGATGCGTGACACTGATGAAGAAGTGTTCCGAACCGCAGAAGAACTCGGAATCAACCTCTCCAGGGTTGAGCCAAGTTCGGTCGAAGAAGTGTGATGGGGGAGAGATAAATGTTAGACGTCAATTTCTTCGATGAGTTGCGGATCGGTCTCGCATCCGCTCAGAACATCCGTGAGTGGTCCTTTGGTGAAGTGAAGAAGCCAGAGACCATCAACTACCGAACCCTGAAGCCAGAAAAGGACGGCCTCTTCGACGAGAAGATCTTCGGACCTACTCGCGATTGGGAGTGCTACTGCGGTAAGTACAAGCGCGTCCGATTCAAGGGCATCATCTGCGAGCGTTGCGGCGTCGAGGTCACTCGCGCCAAGGTCCGTCGTGAACGTATGGGCCATATCGAACTCGCAGCGCCAGTGACACATATCTGGTACTTCAAGGGCGTTCCATCACGTCTCGGTTATCTCCTTGATCTCGCACCGAAGGACCTCGAGAAGGTCATCTACTTCGCTGCGTACATGATCACCGAGGTCGATACCGAAGCACGTGACGAAGAACTTCCAAAACTTGAGAAGAAGCTCTTCTCCGATATCAAGAAGATCGAGACGAAGCGCGATCTCGACCTCGACACCCGCCAGAAGAAGCTCGAAGAGGATCTCGCAGAGCTCGAAGAAGAGGGTGCCAAGTCCGATGCTCGTCGCAAGGTTCGAGATGCGGCTGAGCGCGAACTCAAGACCATTCGCGAGCGTCATCAGAAAGAGATCGATCGCCTGCAAGAAGTATGGTCACGATTCAAGAACCTCAAGGTCCAAGATCTCGAAGGTGATGAGAACCTCTATCGCTTGATGCGTGATCGCTACGGGATTTTCTTCAAGGGAGCGATGGGCGCTGCTGCGATCCAACGCCGCCTTGAGACCTTCGATCTCCAAGCAGAGTTCGACAAGCTCAATGAGATCAGCCAGAGCGGCAAGGGACAGAAGAAGACCCGCGCGATCAAGCGCCTCAAGGTGGTCAACTCCTTCCTCTCCACTGGTAACTCAGCGACCTCGATGGTCCTTGATTGCATCCCAGTCATCCCGCCAGACCTTCGTCCGATGGTCCAGCTCGATGGTGGTCGCTTTGCGACATCGGATCTCAACGATCTCTATCGCCGCGTCATCAACCGCAACAACCGTTTGAAGCGTCTCGTCGATCTCGGTGCTCCTGAGATCATCGTCAATAACGAGAAGCGCATGCTCCAAGAGGCAGTCGATGCACTCTTCGACAATGGTCGTCGTGGTCGTCCGGTCACCGGTCCTGGTAACCGTGCACTCAAGTCCTTGAGCGACATGTTGAAGGGTAAGCAAGGCCGCTTCCGTCAGAACTTGCTTGGAAAGCGCGTCGATTACTCCGGCCGTTCCGTGATCGTCGCAGGTCCTCAGTTGAAGTTGCATCAGTGTGGTCTGCCAAAGCAGATGGCGCTCGAACTCTTCAAGCCGTTCGTCATGAAGCGACTCGTCGATCTCAACCACGCGCAGAACATCAAGTCGGCAAAGCGCATGGTCGAGCGTTCACGTTCTGTGGTTTGGGATGTCTTGGAAGAGGTGATCGCTGAGCATCCTGTATTGCTCAACCGAGCACCGACTCTCCACCGTCTCGGAATCCAGGCATTCGAACCGCTCTTGATCGAAGGTAAGGCGATTCAGATCCATCCATTGGTCTGTACCGCTTTCAACGCAGACTTCGACGGTGATCAGATGGCTGTTCACGTGCCACTCTCCGCAGAGGCACAGGCTGAGGCACGCGTCCTCATGCTCTCTTCGAACAACATCCTCTCGCCAGCGAGCGGTCGTCCACTTGCAACCCCGACCCAGGACATGGTCCTTGGCATCTTCTATCTCACATCACAACGTGATGGTGAGCTCGGAGAGGGTCGCGCATTCGCTTCGATCGCTGAAGCGTTGATGGCACATGAGCAGCGCACGCTCTCACTACAAGCGAAGGTCAAGATCCGACTCAATGATCAGATCCGCGAGACCACACTCGGTCGCGCGCTCTTCAATGAGGTCTTGCCGGATGACTTCGGCTACGTCGAGAGCGAAGTGACCAAGAAAGGCATCTCCGCAGTCGTCGATCGACTCGCAGAGGGATACCCGAAGGTCGTCGTCGCTGCCGTACTCGATCAACTCAAGGCCCTTGGCTTCTATTGGGCCACACGCGCTGCTGCGACGATCGGTATTGAAGATGTCGTCACTCCGCCAGATAAGCAACAGATCCTTGATGAGTACGAGAAGCGTGCAGACAAGGTTCAGATGCAGTACGACAACGGTCTGATTACCAATGACGAGCGTCGTCAGGAATTGATCGAAATCTGGACTGAGGCAACTGCCAAGATCAGCGACAGCATGGAGAAGAACTTCCCATCCAACAACCCGGTTTGGATGATGGTCTACTCAGGTGCTCGCGGAAATATGATGCAGATCCGTCAGATTGCGGGTATGCGTGGTCTGGTTGCGAACCCGAAGGGCGAGATCATCGCTCGTCCGATCAAGTCGAACTTCCGTGAGGGACTCTCAGTACTCGAGTACTTCATCTCGACACACGGTGCACGTAAGGGTCTTGCTGATACCGCGCTACGTACCGCTGACTCTGGCTACTTGACTCGTCGTCTCTGCGACGTCGCTCAAGATGTCATCATCCGTGAAGAGGATTGCGGTACTGACCGTGGTCTCACTCTCGCAATCGGTGCGAAGACTTCAGAAGGAATCGAGCGCGACAAGTACGTCGAGACTTCGATCTTCGGTCGCGTCCTTGCTGAGGCAGTGACCGCTGGCGGCAAGGAAGTCCTTCCTGCCGGTACCGATCTCGGTGATCGTCACATCGAACTACTCCTTTCCAATGGAGTGACCGAAGTGAAGGTCCGTTCCGTTCTCACCTGTGATTCCAAGTTCGGTCAATGCGCTATGTGCTACGGCCGATCGATGGCCTCCGGCAAGATCGTCGATGTCGGCGAAGCGGTCGGAATCATCGCCGCACAGTCGATCGGTGAACCAGGAACTCAGCTCACGATGCGTACCTTCCACACCGGTGGCGCCGTCATCGAAGCTGGAGATATCACCCACGGTCTTCCTCGCGTCGTCGAGCTCTTCGAAGCTCGCACACCGAAGGGTGTCGCGCCGATTGCAGAAGCAGCCGGTGTTGTCTCCTTCATTGAGGATTCCAAGGGCAAGAAGATCTTGGTAACACCTGAAGATGGATCAGAGGCGATCGCCTATCCGATCACTCGTCGTCAGAAGCTTCTCGTAGATGAGGGAAGCAAGGTCGGCGTTGGCGAGAAGTTGGTCGTCGGTGCTATCGATCCGAAGCAAGTCCTCAAGATCCTCGGACCCCGTGCGACTCAAGTCCACTTGGTCACTGAGATCCAAGAGGTCTATCGATCACAAGGTGTATCGATCCACGACAAGCACATCGAGATTATCGTCCGCCAGATGCTCAAGCGCGCAACTGTTCTTGAGCCAGGAGATACCGATCTCTTGCCAGGCGAACTTGTCGATCGCGCAAGACTTGAAGCCGAGAACCGACGCGTCGTCCAAGAGGGTGCGAAGGCGGCATCTGGTCGTGCCGAGTTGATGGGTATCACCAAGGCATCGCTTGCTACCGAATCATGGCTCTCTGCTGCATCGTTCCAGGAGACGACTCGTGTCCTCACTGATGCTGCACTTGCTGGGAAGCGTGATCCGCTCCTCGGTCTCAAGGAGAACGTCATCATCGGCAAGCTCATCCCAGCGGGAACTGGTCTTGCACGTTATCGCAACGTCAAGGTCGAGCCGACTGAGGAAGCGAAGGCCGCGGTCTACGCCGCATACGACGAGTATGACTATTCACCATTCGATTCGACAGGTTCGGGTGAGGCAGTCCGACTCGATGAGTTCGATGTCGATGCTCGTTAGTTAGTAGTTTCAATCAAAAAGGCCCCGAGTTATCTTGGGGCCTTTTTTCTTAGTTGCTCAAGTAGACAACAAGTGCGGCTGCTACGAAGTGACAGATGAAGGCTGCCGCAGTCATCGCGTGGAAGAGCTCGTGGAATCCGAACCAGTTGATAGAGAAGTTCGGCTTCTTGAGGCCATAGATCACTCCTCCCGCTGAGTAGAGCAGGCCACCAATGAGGATCAACGCAAATACTGCGATTCCACCTTCACGATAGAACTCAGGTAGATAGATGAGAGCGACCCATCCAAGTCCGATATAGAGCGGGACATAGAGCCATCTCGGTGCGTTGATCCAGGCAACACGAAAGATCGCAGCAGAGATCGCAGTACCCCAGATGATGGAAAGCAAGAAGGTGGCTTGACCCGA
Organism: Actinomycetota bacterium; assembly: GCA_046093985.1. GTDB lineage: Bacteria > Actinomycetota > Actinomycetes > Nanopelagicales > Nanopelagicaceae > SYAN01. The sequence goes on along the minus strand of JBJTGO010000260.1, from coordinate 19,013 downwards.
GTCAAGCAAGAAGACTGCAAAAGGCGTGTAGGTACCCGCGATAAGAAGCGGGATGTTGGCGTGGTCGATCCTTCGCCATAGTGCTTTCGTCGACTCTCGCCATTTCACACGATGGTAGAGCGCGCTTGATGTGAAGAGGAGGCCTGCAGTAAGAGTAAGGATGCCGAGTGTCAGGCGACCTCTGAATTCGTGAGCGATGGTGACAAGAGTGAGCCCTGCTACAAGCGAGAGGGGAGACATCACAAGATGAATGACGCCACGAAGTTTTGGCTTGATGGGAACGAGCTCAGTCACAGTGGCTATTTGAGTCGTTCGAAGACGCTCTGCATCTTCTTATCGAAGGTAAGGAGCTCTGTGTCGTGGACAAGAGCGGATGCGACGACGATGGCGTCACTCAGCGAGAGTCGATATTCCACCCGAATCTCAGCTCCCTTTGCGGCAATCTCCGCGCTGACAGGAATCACAGGCTCGAATGCTTCAGAGAGCCGCTTGAACTTCTCTCGACGACGAGTTTCAATGGACGAGAGCAGCTCTCCTAGTACGAGCGCACTGAAGACTGGAGGGAGTCCCAATCTCTCAAATTGAGCGACAGCATCGCTATGGTGATGGTCTTCTGAATCCAGAAGCGCGATCAACCACGACGAGTCAGCCTGGCATCCCACTCTTCACGCTCTTTCTTGTAGTCGGATCGTTTACTAAGGCCTGGTTCAGATCCGATCAGCTCGCGCATCGCGATCTTCCACTTGGGTTCTTCGTACTTGATGAGGGAAATCTGCCCCTCGCCCTCGTTGATGAATTTCACGGAATCTCCCGATTTCATGTTGACCGCGCGAAGTATCTCGACCGGGATAGTCACCTGGTTCTTGGCGCTGATCCGAGATGTGGACGAACGCCCCCGGCGGATAGCTTTGGGGCTCGTTTTCTTTACTTTGCGTGCCATAAGCAAAGGATAACACCGTACTCCTCGGCGTGTCGCGATTGCGAAATCCTGGATCCGGGCCAGATGGAGGAGTAAGGGCGTTTTGACCCACAGAGCGTGATTCCGTTACCCTCGCGCTCTTGCTCACGTGGGCTTCTTGAGATCCGCGGTCGTTTCGTTGCTGAGACCCGCTCAAGGAAAAAGTAGTGAGCAGAAAAGAACGCAATTCATTTTGCCATTCGCGATTCATCGCGCGTGCGTGCGATGAAAACGGAACGAGTTACGACACACCCGACCGCGTGGGTCGGAGAGTGACGTACGAGAGAAGAGAGAAACGTAGTGCCAACTATTCAGCAGCTGGTCCGCAAGGGTCGCATGGAGAAGTCGAGCAAGACGACGACTCCTGCACTCAAGGGAAGTCCGCAACGACGTGGCGTATGCACTCGCGTCTACACGACAACACCGAAGAAGCCGAACTCCGCGCTTCGCAAGGTCGCACGTGTTCGACTGACGAGTGGCATGGAAGTCACCGCTTACATCCCTGGTGAAGGACACAATCTGCAAGAGCACTCGATCGTTCTCGTTCGTGGAGGACGTGTGAAGGATCTTCCTGGCGTTCGTTACAAGATCGTTCGCGGTTCACTCGATACTCAAGGCGTCAAGGATCGCAAGCAAGCGCGATCACGTTACGGCGCCAAGCGAGATAAGAAGTAAGGGGAGAAGAAGATGCCACGTAAAGGTCCCGCCCCGAAGAAGCAAGTGATCGCTGATCCGGTCTACAACTCACCGGTCGTCACTGCTCTCATCAATCGTGTTCTCACATCCGGCAAGCGATCCACTGCTGAAGCGATCGTCTATCACGCACTCGAGGGTTGCCGCGCAAAGTCCGAGGTCGATCCAGTGATCACTTTGAAGCGCGCGATCGACAATGTGAAGCCAGCCGTTGAAGTTCGGTCCCGCCGCGTAGGTGGCGCTACCTATCAGGTTCCGGTTGAAGTGAAGGCTGCGCGTGCGATGACACTCGCACTTCGTTGGTTGGTCGAGAACGCGCAAGACCGTCGCGAGAAGTCGATGGCAGAGCGCCTCACCAACGAGATCATCGATGCAAGCAACGGCCTTGGTGCTGCTGTGAAGCGTCGCGAGGACACCCACAAGATGGCAGAGGCGAACAAGGCCTTCGCTCACTACCGCTGGTAATCACTGAGATCTAGAAGAACGAGAAGAGGAAGAAGAAGTGGCAGCAATCGATACGGCAGTTGATCTTTCAACCGTCCGCAATATCGGCATCATGGCGCACATCGATGCCGGTAAGACGACAACCACCGAGCGCATCCTTTTCTACACCGGTATCACCTACAAGATCGGTGAGGTCCATGAGGGTGCAGCGACGATGGACTGGATGGAGCAAGAGCAAGAGCGCGGTATCACCATCACATCTGCTGCGACCACATGTTTCTGGAAAGACCACCTGATCAACATCATCGATACTCCTGGCCACGTCGACTTCACCGTCGAGGTTGAGCGTTCGCTCCGTGTCCTTGATGGCGCTGTCGCCGTCTTCGATGGCGTCGCAGGTGTTGAGCCACAGTCAGAGACCGTCTGGCGTCAGGCTGATAAGTACAAAGTCCCAAGGATTTGTTTCGTCAACAAGTTGGACCGAACCGGTGCATCTTTCGATCGTTGCGTATCGATGATCAAGGATCGCCTTCGTGCCAAGCCGCTCGTACTTCAGATTCCGATCGGTGCTGAGGCTGACTTCATCGGCGTCGTAGATCTCATCCAGATGAAGGCACTCGTCTGGCCGGGCGAGACGAAGAAGGGCGAGGATTACCTCGTCGAAGAGATCCCTGCCAATCTCAAGGATGCCGCTGATAAGGCGCGCCACGATCTCATCGAGACACTTGCAGATGTCGATGATCAGGTGATGGAGAAGTACCTCGAAGGACAAGACCTCTCCGAGGAGGAGATCATCGCTGCGATCCGTCGCGCGACCCTCGCAGATAAGGCGACCCCAGTCCTAACCGGTTCAGCATTCAAGAACAAGGGCGTCCAGCCGATGCTTGATGCAGTCGTCCGTTATCTTCCAAGTCCACTCGATGTCGAAGCGATCGTCGGAACCAAGATGGGCGATTCCGCTACTGAGATCGCACGTAAGCCATCTGATTCCGAGCCATTCTCCGCGCTCGCATTCAAGATCATGAGCGATCCACACCTTGGAAAGCTCACCTTCGTCCGTATCTACTCCGGAACCCTCACAGCAGGTACCGCAGTCTTGAACTCAACGAAGGATCGCAAGGAGCGCATCGGAAAGATCTATCAGATGCACGCCAACAAGCGTGAAGAGCGCGATAACGCTGGCGCCGGAATGATCATCGCGGTGATGGGTCTCAAGGACACCACCACCGGCGACACTCTCTGTGATTCAGATAAGCCAGTCATCCTCGAGTCGATGGAGTTCCCAGATCCCGTCATCCATGTCGCGATTGAGCCGAAGACCAAGGGCGACCAAGAGAAGCTCGGCACTGCGATCCAGCGCCTCGCTGAAGAGGATCCGACCTTCCATGTCCGAACCGATGAGGAGACTGGACAGACGATCATCGGCGGAATGGGTGAGCTCCACCTTGAGATCCTCGTCGATCGTATGAAGCGTGAATTCAAAGTCGAAGCGAATGTCGGTAAGCCGCAGGTTGCTTATCGCGAGACGCTACGCAAGGCAGTCGACCGTTACGACTACACCCATAAGAAGCAGACCGGTGGTTCTGGACAATTCGCAAAGGTCCAGATCGCACTTGAGCCGCTTGCTGTCGGCGAAGTTCCTTCCGGTTATGAGTTCGTCAATAAGGTCACTGGTGGACGTATCCCTAAGGAATACATCCCAGCCGTCGATGATGGTGCACAAGAGGCGATGCAGACTGGTCCGCTCGCTGGCTACCCACTCACCGATGTACGAGTAACTCTTCTTGATGGCGCGTATCACGATGTCGATTCATCGGAACTCGCTTTCAAGATCGCCGGTATCGCAGCATTCAAGGAAGCAGCGAAGCTCGCTTCCCCAGCATTGCTCGAACCGATGATGTCCGTCGAGGTCGTCACTCCTGAGGATTTCATGGGTGATGTCATCGGCGACCTCAACTCTCGACGCGGCCAAATCCAGGCCATGGACGAGCGTTCCGGTGCCCGCGTTGTGAAGGCACTGGTCCCACTTTCGGAGATGTTCGGCTATGTCGGAGATCTGCGAAGCAAGACCCAGGGTCGCGCCTCCTACTCGATGCAATTCGATTCCTACGCTGAAGTCCCAGCGGCGGTTTCGAAGGAGATCATCGCGAAGGTACGCGGCGAGTAACAACACACACGAGAAGAAAGAGGAAAGCTAGTGACAAAGGCGAAGTTCGAGCGGACAAAACCGCACGTGAACATCGGCACCATCGGTCACATCGACCACGGTAAGACCACTCTTACTGCGGCGATCTCCAAAGTGCTCCACGACCGATACCCAGATGTGAACCCATTCACCCCATTCGATCAGATTGACAAGGCGCCAGAAGAGCGTCAGCGCGGTATCACCATTTCGATCGCGCATATCGAGTACCAGACCGAGAAGCGCCACTACGCGCACGTCGACTGCCCAGGCCACGCCGATTACATCAAGAACATGATCACCGGTGCGGCACAGATGGACGGCGCGATCCTCGTGGTCGCAGCGACCGATGGCCCGATGCCTCAGACCAAGGAGCACGTCCTCCTTGCTCGTCAGGTCGGCGTCCCATCGATCGTGGTCGCACTCAACAAGTCCGACATGGTCGACGATGAGGACATCCTCATGCTCGTCGAGGAAGAAGTTCGCGACTTGCTCAAGAAGTATGAATTCCCTGGCGACACCACTCCGATCGTCCGAGTCTCCGCACTCAAGGCGCTCGAGGGTGATGTTGAGTGGGGCAATAAGTTGATGGATCTCATGAGCGCTGTCGATGAGTTCATCCCAACTCCTGCACGTGAGATCGACAAGCCATTCTTGATGCCAGTCGAAGACGTCTTCACCATCACTGGTCGTGGAACCGTCATCACCGGTCGTATCGAGCGCGGCGTTGTCAAGGTCAACGAGGAAATCGAGATCGTCGGTATCCGTCCAGATTCACAGAAGACTGTGGTCACCGGTGTCGAAATGTTCCGCAAGCTCCTCGATGAGGGTCAGGCTGGCGAGAACGTCGGTCTCCTTCTCCGTGGTCTCAAGCGCGAAGATGTAGAGCGCGGTCAGGTCTGCTGCAAGCCAGGCTCGATCACACCTCACACTGAATTCGACGCATCTGTCTACATCCTCTCCAAGGATGAGGGCGGTCGTCACACCCCGTTCTTCAACAACTACCGTCCTCAGTTCTACTTCCGTACTACTGACGTGACCGGTGTTGTGACACTTCCAGGTGGCAAGGACATGGTCATGCCTGGCGACAACGTCGAGATTGCAGTGGCGTTGATCCAGCCGATCGCTATGGAAGAGGGTCTGCGTTTCGCTATCCGTGAAGGCGGTCGTACCGTCGGCGCAGGTCGCGTCACCAAGATCAAGAAGTAGGGATCAAGAAGTAACTAGCAAGAAACTCGTGTGAGCCATCGGTGGGGTCGCAAGGCCCCACCGAAAGGCCAAACAGGAGTCAAGGAACGAGAAGTTAAGAAGAACAAGAGGAGAAGAGATGGCCGGACAGAAGATCCGCATCAGGCTCAAGGCGTACGACCATGAGGTGATTGACTCTTCCGCGAAGAAGATCGTGGAGACAGTCGAGCGCACCGGGGCGACCGTCGCGGGCCCAGTACCGCTGCCTACAGAGAAGAACGTGTACTGCGTCATCCGTTCTCCACACAAGTACAAGGACAGTCGTGAGCACTTTGAGATGCGCACCCATAAGCGCCTCATCGACATCATCGACCCGACACCAAAGACCGTTGACTCATTGATGCGCCTCGATCTCCCCGCGGGCGTCGACATCGAGATCAAGCTCTAACGAGAGAGACCTGAGAAATGAAAAACACTCAAGCACATAGCGCGGCGATCAAGGGCATCCTTGGCACCAAGCTCGGCATGACACAGGTCTTCGATGAGTCGAACAAGGTCATCCCAGTGACTGCGATCGAAGCAGGTCCATGTGTCATCACACAGATCCGCACCCTCGAGAAGGATGGCTATGAGGCTGTTCAACTCGCATTCGGTGCCGTTGATCCACGCAAGGTGGCGAAGCCTGAGGCTGGCCATTTCGCGAAGGCTGGCGTCACGCCACGCAAAGAGGTTGCTGAACTTCGCACCTCTGCCGCTTCCTCTTATTCCGTCGGTCAAGAGATCAAAGCCGACGTCTTCAATCCTGGTGACATCATCGACGCCACCGGCACATCACTCGGAAAGGGAACTGCTGGTGTCATGAAGCGCCATAACTTCCGCGGTTTCGGTGATGGTCACGGTGTCGAGCGAAAGCACCGCACCTCCGGTTCGATCGGTAACCGAACCACCCCTGGTCGCGTCTTCAAAGGCAAGCGCATGATGGGTCGGATGGGTATCGAGACAGTGACCATGCAGAACCTCAAGGTGGTCAAGGTCGACGCCGAGAAGAACATCATCTTGGTCTCCGGGTCACTACCTGGCGCCATCGGTTCCACCGTCTTCTTGCGCACTGCGGTCAAGCAGGTCGCAAGTGAGACCATCGCGAAGGCAGGTGCATGATGTCTCTCTCCGTCGATATCAAGGACATTTCTGGCAAGAGCGCAGGAAAGTTCGCGCTTCCAGCTGAGATCTTCGATGTCCAAGTCAATGTGCCATTGATCCATCAGGTCGTGACCGCACAACTCGCAGCCGCTCGCCAAGGTTCACATAAGGCGAAGAACCGCGGTGAGGTCAGCGGTGGTGGAAAGAAGCCGTTCAAGCAGAAGGGAACCGGTCGTGCTCGTCAGGGTTCGACACGTTCGCCGAATCAGCGTCACGGTGGAGTTGCACATGGTCCAGTCCCACGTTCCTATGCCCAGCGCACACCGAAGAAGATGATCAAGGCTGCCCTCGCTGGCGTCCTCTCCGATCGTCAACGCCACGATCGCATCCATATCGTCGAAGGCATCACCAAGGCCGAGAACACCAAGGGCACTCTCGCAGCGGTCCGTCAGTTCTCGGATCGCAAGCGCGCTTTGATCGTCCTCTCTCGCACTGAGGAGAGCGCATGGCTCAAGCTCCGTAACGTCGATGGCCTTCATCTGATCGCATCCGATCAGCTCAACGCCTATGACGTCGTGGTCGCTGATGATGTCGTCTTCTCACATGATGCGATGAAGGAATTCGTCGCAGGTCCTACCAAGGGCAACACCGTCACTGCGGTCGCCCGTGAGAGCGAAGTCGGGGTGTCAGCATGAAGGATTACAGAGATGTCTTGATCGCTCCGGTGGTATCGGAGAAGTCCTATGGACTACTCGATCAGAACAAGTACACCTTCCTGGTTGCGCTCGATGCGAACAAGACCGAAATCAAGATCGCGGTCGAGAAGATCTTCAAAGTCGAGGTACTCAAGGTCAACACCATGAACCGAGAGGGCAAGACCAAGGTCACCCGTTTCGGGAAGGGCAAGCGCAAGGACACCAAGCGTGCGATCGTCCAGGTCGCTGCCGGGCAACGTATCGACATCTTCGGAGGCCCTGTCGGCTAAGGCCGATGGGATCTTCGATAAGAGGAGAAGAAAATGGCACTGCGTAAGTACAAGCCACGGACTGCGGCCACTCGTGAGAAGAGTGTCTCGGATTTCGCCGAGGTCACACGTACCACTCCAGAGAAGTCGTTGATACGTCCAATCAATTCAAAAGGTGGCCGTAACGCCGCCGGCCGTATCACCACTCGCCACCAAGGTGGCGGACATAAGCGCGCCTACCGCGTCATCGATTTCGTCCGCAACGACAAGGACGGCATCCCAGCGACGGTCGCTCACATCGAGTATGACCCGAACCGCACCGCGCGAATCGCACTTCTTCATTTCGCGGATGGCGAGAAGCGCTACATCATCGCGCCGAACAAACTCAATCAAGGTGACACCGTAGAGACCGGTGCTGCTGCCGATATCAAGCCAGGCAATAACTTGCCGCTTCGCAATATCCCGGTCGGTACCGTGATCCACGCTGTAGAGGTCCGTCCTGGTGGCGGAGCGAAGCTCGCTCGTAGCGCTGGAACCTCGATCCAATTGGTCGCCAAGGATGGACCGTACGCACAACTTCGTATGCCTTCCGGTGAGATCCGAAACGTTGATGTCCGTTGCCGCGCAACGGTTGGCGAAGTCGGTAACGCAGAACAATCGAACATCTCGCTCGGAAAGGCAGGGCGCTCACGTTGGAAGGGTCGCCGCCCGACCGTCCGTGGTGTCGTCATGAACCCTGTCGATCACCCACATGGTGGTGGTGAAGGAAAGACCTCTGGTGGTCGCCATCCTGTATCGCCATGGGGTAAGCCTGAATCTCGCACTCGCAAGAAGAAGGCATCCGACAATCTCATCGTCCGTCGTCGTCCATCTAATAAGGCCCGATAAGGAGAGCGCATGTCACGAAGTCTTAAGAAGGGTCCTTTCGTGGACGCTCACCTATCCAAGAAGGTGGATGAGCAGAACGAGAAGAACACCAAGAGTGTGATCAAGACCTGGTCACGCCGTTCCACGATCACGCCATCAATGATCGGTCACACCATTGCGGTCCATGACGGCCGTAAGCATGTGCCCGTCTTCATCACTGAGGCGATGATCGGTCACAAGCTCGGTGAGTTCGCACCGACTCGTACCTTCAAGGGTCACGTCAAGACCGATGGGAGAGCGAAAGTTGCCCAATAACAACGCATTAGTCGCAACCGCCAAGGCACGCAGCCTTCGCGTCACACCTCAGAAGGCTCGTCGCGTGGTCAACATGATCCGTGGCGCTCGCCTTGATGAGGCGCTCAACATCTGCAAGTTCTCACCACAGGTCGCGGTGAGTGAGGACCTTTACTCCTTGCTCAACTCTGCATTCGCGAATGCGAAGCAGAAGAACCCGAACATCCGTGATGCGAAGGAACTCTGGGTCGCAGAGGCGCTCGTCGATGAGGGCTTCACCATGAAGCGCTATCGCCCACGTGCCCAAGGCCGCGGCTATCAGATCCTCAAGCGTTCGAGCCAGATCTCGGTCGTGATCTCCGATGACAGGAACTACCGCTCACACGGTCCTTCCAAGGGTGGCAAGAAGGTTGTCGCTCAAGCACCAGCTGAGAACACTTCAGATGTAACACCTGCAACAACTACTGGAGAGGAAGGTGCGGAGTAAATGGGTCAGAAGATCAACCCCCACGGCTTCCGTCTCGGTATCACCACTGAGTACAAGTCTCGCTGGTATGCAGAGAAGCTCTACAAGGATTATGTAAAAGAAGATGTGATGATCCGAAAGATGATGCATCAGAAGATGGAGCGCGCTGGCGTATCTCGCATCGAGATCGAACGCACTCGTGAGAAGGTCCGTATCGACCTTCACACCGCTCGTCCTGGCATCGTCATCGGTCGTCGCGGTACCGAAGCGGACAAACTCCGTCTCGACCTCGAGAAGTTGACCGGCAAGCAGGTCCAGCTCAACATCTTGGAAGTGAAGAACGCAGAGATCGACGCACAACTCGTCGCACAAGGTGTGGCAGAGCAGCTCGCTGCTCGTGTCTCCTTCCGTCGCGCGATGCGTAAGGCGATGCAGACCGCGTTCAAGGCAGGCGCGAAGGGAATCCGTATCCAATGCGGTGGTCGACTCGGTGGCGCTGAGATGTCGCGCTCTGAGTTCTATCGCGAAGGACGCGTCCCATTGCACACTCTCCGTGCCGATATCGATTATGGATTCCACGAGGCTCACACCACCTTCGGTCGTATCGGCGTGAAGGTTTGGATCTACAAGGGTGAAGTCGTCGAATCTCGCGCAGAGCGTGAGGCACAGGCGCTTGCTCAAGCGAAGGCAGCACGCGAACAACGCGCTGCACGGACACAGCGTCCACGTCAGCCAAAGGGTGAAGTGACTGTGACACAGGGCGAAGCGACAGTTGCCGCTCCGGTCGAGAGCGCAGCACCAGTCGCAGTCGAGACTCCAGTTGAAACTCCAGCACAAGAGGGAGGCGAGTAGCGATGTTGGTTCCACGCAAGATCAAACACCGTAAACAACATCACCCGAAGCGCAGCGGTAAGGCGAAGGGCGGAACCACTCCGGCTTTCGGCGATTACGGCATCCAAGCGCTCGAAGGTGGCTACATCACCAACCGACAGATTGAGGCAGCGCGTATCGCGATGACTCGTTACATCAAGCGTGGTGGAAAGGTCTGGATCAATATCTTCCCGGACCGTCCATTGACCAAGAAGCCAGCCGAGACTCGCATGGGTTCCGGTAAGGGATCACCAGAATGGTGGGTCGCGAACATCAAGCCAGGTCGCGTCATGTTCGAGATCTCCGGCGTTACCGAAGACATCGCAAATGCGGCGATGACTCGCGCGATTCACAAACTTCCAGTGAAGTGCCGCGTCGTCCGCCGTGAGGAGGCATAGAGATGGCCAAGATCGAAAGTGCTGAAGAGCTACGCGCTCTTCCAGTCGAAGAGTTGCAGGAGAAGGTGAAGAACCTCAAAGAGGAACTCTTCAATCTCCGTTTCCAGGCTGCCACCGGACAACTTGAGAGCCATGGTCGCCTTGGTGCGGTCCGCAAGGAGATCGCCCGGATCTACACGATCCTTCGCGAGCGCGAGTTGGGTATCGGAGGTGCCGCATGAGCACGAACAACACCGAAGCCCGCGGGTTTCGCAAGGTAAGAGAAGGAATCGTGGTCTCAGACAAGATGGACAAGACCGTTGTGGTCTTGGTCGAGGATCGTGCTGCGCACAGCCTCTACGCCAAAGTCATGACCAAGAGCAAGAAGTTCAAGGCTCACGATGAGTCGAACACCGCCGGTATCGGCGATCGCGTACGGATCATGGAAGTCCGTCCGATCTCCGCAACCAAGCGTTGGCGAGTCGTCGAGATCCTCGAGAAGGCCAAGTAGGAACCGAGAGAAGGAATAGAGAAAGATGATTCAACAAGAATCTCGTCTTCGCGTCGCCGATAACACCGGTGCGCGCGAATTGCTCTGCATCCGAGTCCTCGGTGGCACGAAGCGACGTTATGCCGGTATCGGCGACGTCATCGTCTGCTCGGTCAAGGATGCGATCCCAGGTGGACAGGTGAAGAAGGGTGATGTGGTCAAGGCCGTCATCGTCCGCACCGTCAAGGAGAACCGTCGCGCCGATGGGAGTTACATCAAGTTCGATGAGAACGCCGCTGTGATCATCAAGGATGATCTCGAACCACGTGGCACACGTATCTTCGGACCAGTCGCTCGTGAACTTCGTGACAAGCGTTTCATGAAGATCATCTCGTTAGCTCCGGAGGTGCTCTAGATGGCCCGAATCAAGAAGGGTGATCGCGTCCTCGTGATCTCAGGTAAGGACAAAGGGATCACCGGTACGGTGCTCAAGGTCGACCTCAAGAAGAATCGCGTGATTGTCGAAGGCGTCAACCGCGTCAAGAAGCACACCAAGGAGAGCACCACTGATCGTGGTGTGAAGACTGGTGGCATCCTGACCGTCGAAGCCCCGATCCATTACTCGAACGTGATGCTCCTCGATGAGGAGAACCAAGCGACACGTATCGGCGTGAAGAAGGACGAAGCTGGAAAGAACGTCCGTATCTCACGTCGTTCCGGGAAGGAGATCTAGGCCATGACAACTGCAACTGCACCGCGTCTGAAGGCGCGTTACAAGGAGACCGTCTCTGCCCAACTCAAGGGCGAGTTCGGATACTCCAATGTCATGCAGATCCCAACCGTTGCGAAGATCGTCATCAACATGGGCGTCGGCGAAGCTGCCAAGGACTCCAAGTTGATCGAAGGCGCGGTTCGCGACCTCGCGTTGATCACCGGCCAGAAGCCAGTCGTGACAAAGGCGAAGAAGTCGATCGCTAACTTCAAACTCCGTGAGGGTATGCCGATCGGTGCGCACGTCACTCTCCGTGGCGATCGCATGTGGGAGTTCCTCGACAGGTTGCTCGCCGTATCGCTTCCTCGTATCCGTGACTTCCGTGGTCTCTCACCGAAGCAATTCGATGGCAAGGGCAATTACACCTTCGGTGTATCCGAGCAGGTCGTCTTCGCTGAGATCCCACAAGACAAGATCGATCGCGTCCGCGGCATGGACATCACGATCGTCACCACCGCCAAGAATGACGATGAAGGTCGCGCTTTGCTTCGCGCGCTCGGATTCCCATTCGCAGAGAAGTAAGCCGGGGAGAGAAAGAGAATGGCAAAGACAAGCCTCAAGGTTAAGGCGAGCAGGAAGCCGAAGTTCAAGGTGCGCGGTTACACCCGCTGCCAGCGATGCGGTCGTCCTCACTCTGTCTACAGGAAATTCGGACTCTGCCGCGTGTGCTTCCGCGAGATGGCACACCGTGGTGAACTCCCAGGTATCTCGAAAGCAAGTTGGTAACCACTATCAAGTAGGTCTCGCACAGAAGGTGCGAGATACCGCTCGAAGAAAGGCCATAGGCCACGCATGACAATGACAGACCCGATCGCGGACATGCTTGCGCGTCTCCGCAACGCCAACATGGCGTATCACGATTCGGTGGCGATGCCCTCGTCCTCGGTGAAGACCCGTATCGCTGCGATCTTGCAGCAAGAGGGTTACATCGCGAGCTACGCAGTCGCCGACAACAAGGAGGGCTTCGGTAAGACCCTCACCTTGCAACTCAAGTACGGCAGCAATCGCGAGCGTTCTATTGCTGGACTTCGCCGCGTCTCCAAGCCAGGTCTTCGCGTCTATGCGAAGTCGACTGGTTTGCCGAAGGTCCTCGGTGGCCTCGGAGTTGCGATCATCTCGACTTCACAAGGTCTCTTGACCGATCGTCAGGCGAATCAGAAAGGCGTGGGTGGGGAAGTCCTCGCCTACGTGTGGTGATCTGCCATGTCACGTATCGGAAAGATGCCCATCGCGATTCCTTCGGGAGTCGAAGTCACACTCAACGGCAATGATGTCGCGGTCAAGGGTCCAAAGGGCACCCTCAACGTCACCATCTCAGAGCCGATCACTGTGACCAAGGAAGAGAATTCCCTCGTCGTCGCTCGCCCTAATGATGAGCGCAAGGCGAAGGAACTCCATGGTCTGTCGCGCACATTGATCTCGAACATGATCACTGGTGTCACCACCGGTTACACCAAGAAGGTCATCCTCACGGGTGTCGGTTACCGCGTCGCGCTCAAGGGCAAGGATCTCGAGTTCCAACTCGGCTACTCACACAACATCCTCTTCCCAGCACCACCAGGAATCACATTCGCTTCCGCATCACAGACCGAACTCGAGGTCTCCGGTGTCGATAAGCAACTCGTCGGTGAGGTCACCGCGAAGATCCAGAAGCTTCGCAAGTCCGATCCTTACAAGGGCAAGGGTCTGCACTTGGAAGGTGCTCGTATCCGTCGCAAGGCTGGTAAGGCAGGTAAGAAGTAATGGCAACTAAAGCGGCACCAAAGAAGACAAAGACCGCGACACGTTCTGGCGCGAAGGCTACGAACCGCATCGTCAAGGGTTCATCCCAGGTCGCACGCGTGCGTCGTCACTTCCGCGTCCGTAAGAAGGTCGTCGGAAGTTCCGAGCGTCCACGTCTCGTCGTCTCACGCTCCACTCGCCATCTCTTCGCACAGATCGTCGATGACTCCAAGCAGATCACGCTTGCCAGCGCATCGACTATGGAGACAGATCTTCGTCAGGACTCTGGCGACAAGACCAAAAAGGCACGCAAGGTCGGGCAACTTCTCGCTGATCGTGCGAAGGCAAAGGGGATCTCTGCAGTGGTCTTCGATCGTGGTGGCAATCGCTTCCATGGTCGTGTGGCTGCGCTCGCAGAAGGTGCTCGTGAGAACGGATTGGACTTCTAATGACACCAGCGGAAAACAAGGTGCGCGACGAGAACGCGCCAGCCTCGGCAAAGCCGGATCGCCGCGAGCGTCGTCCACGCGAAGAGCGTGCTGAGAAGAGCCCGTACATCGAGCGCGTCGTGTTCGTCAATCGCGTAGCGAAGGTGGTGCAAGGTGGACGTCGTTTCTCTTTCACTGCACTCGTCGTCGTCGGCGATGGCAACGGAACTCTCGGCGTCGGTTACGGGAAGGCGAAGGAAGTACCTCAAGCGATCGCCAAGGCAGTAGAAGAGGCGAAGAAGTCCTTCTTCAAAGTGCCACGACTTGGTTCCACCATCCCACACCCAGTCCAAGGTGAGAAGGCGGCAGGAGTAGTACTCCTTCGTCCAGCCGCACCTGGTACTGGTGTGATCGCGGGTGGTCCAGTTCGTGCCGTACTCGAGTGCGCGGGAATCTCTGATGTCCTCACCAAGTCACTTGGATCGAACAATCCGATCAACATGGTCCACGCGACTGCAGCAGCGCTCAAGATGTTGGAGAACCCAGCAGCGATCGCAGCGCGTCGTGGAAAGTCTCTCGAAGATGTCGCACCGAAGGCGATCGCGCAAGCGGTTGCAGCGGCTGCAGCATCAGCGAGCCAAGCAGCGAAGGCTGGTGCATAAGTCATGCCAAGACTCAAGGTCACCCAAGTTCGCTCGAAGGTCGCGAACATCCCAAGTCAGCGTGAGACTTTGCGAACGCTCGGTCTCAAGCGGATCGGTGATGTCGTCGTGAAAGAAGATCGCCCAGAGATTCGCGGTATGGTCTACGCCGTCCGTCATCTCGTCGAAGTCGAGGAGGTCGAGTAAGTGGTACTCAAAGTCCATCATCTCCGTCCCGCCCCAGGTGCCAAGAAGGCCAAGACTCGTAAGGGTCGTGGTGAGGCATCGAAGGGAAAGACCGCTGGTCGAGGTGGCAAGGGAACCCATGCCCGTAACACGGTTCGCGCTGGTTTCGAAGGTGGTCAGATGCCACTGGTTCAGCGCCTTCCGAAGATGCGCGGCTTCAAGAACCCAGAGCGCATCGAGTTCCAGGCAGTCAATGTCGCGACGATCAACGAAGCATTCCCGAATGGCGGAAACGTCACCGTCGATTCATTGGTCAAGGCAGGTCTTGCACGTAAGGGCCACTTGATCAAGGTCCTCGGTCAAGGTGATATCTCGGTCAAGGTGAGCGTTGAAGCGCATGCCTTCTCCAAGTCAGCCGAAGAGAAGATCGCTGCTGCAGGTGGCAGCGTCAAGACGGTCTGATAGCCACTAGGTTCGAAAGCCAATAGGAGCCCACATGTTGCAAGCATTCGCTAAGGCGTTCAAGACGCCGGATCTGCGTGTGAAGATCATCTTCACGCTCTCGATCATGGCGCTCTTCCGTTTCGGTTCCATTGTCCCGACACCGGGCGTGAGCTATGAAGCGGTACAACGATGTCTTGCTGTCGCCGACACCGGTGGACTCTTCGGACTGATCAATCTCTTCTCCGGTGGCGCGCTCTTGCAGCTCTCCATCTTCGCGCTCGGCATCATGCCTTACATCACGGCATCGATCATCGTGCAGCTCCTTACCGTGGTGATCCCACGATTCGAGGCGTTGAAGAAGGAAGGCGCATCCGGCACTCAGAAGTTGACTCAGTACACCCGCTATCTCACCATCGGTCTTGCGCTTTTGCAGTCGACCGGTCTCATCGCCGTTGCCCGTACACCAGGTCGATTGATCCAAGGTTGCAACGAGAACATCATCCCTGATCAGGGTTGGAACGTCCTTCTTGTGATGGTCGTCGTCATGGTCGCTGGTACATCGGTTGTGATGTGGCTCGGTGAGTTGATCACTGATCGCGGCGTCGGTAACGGAATGTCGATCTTGATCTTCACCTCGATCGCAGCATCCTTCCCAGGACAACTCTGGTCGATCCGCCAGACAAATGGCTGGTTCCCATTCTTCGCGGTGATCGGTATCGGTCTTCTCATCGTGGCGCTCGTCGTCCTCGTTGAGCAATCACAACGTCGTATCCCGGTCCAATACGCCAAGCGTCAGATCGGTCGCCGTTCCTATGGCGGAACATCGACCTACATCCCGATCAAGGTCAACCAGGCTGGCGTCATCCCGGTCATCTTCGCTTCCTCACTTCTCTACATCCCATCGCTCGTCGCAAGCTTCTCTGGAAGTACTGCTCCGTGGGCGGTCTGGATCCAGAACAACTTCACCCTCGGCGACAACATCTACTACATCACGCTCTACGCACTCTTGGTGATCTTCTTCGCCTACTTCTATGTCGCGATCTCCTTCAACCCAGAGGAAGTCGCAGAGAACATGCGTAAGTACGGTGGCTTCATCCCAGGTATCCGTGCAGGTCGCCCAACGGTCGAGTACTTGCAATATGTCCTTTCGCGCATCACTGCACCAGGTTCGCTCTACCTCGCATTCGTGGCGATCATCCCGATCATCGCGTTGATCCTCTTCCAGGCGACAGCGAACTTCCCATTCGGTGGTACCTCGATCCTGATCATCGTCGGTGTCGGTCTCGACACTGCGAAGCAGATCGAGAGCCAGTTGCAGCAGCGCTCCTACGAAGGCTTCTTGCGTTAATGCGACTCATCCTGGTCGGTCCACCGGGAGCAGGTAAGGGAACCCAAGCGGTCAATCTCGCGGCTCACTTCTCCATCCCGCACATCTCGACCGGCGATATCTTCCGCAGCAATCTCAAGGAAGGCACTCCACTCGGTCTTGAGGCGAAGTCCTATATGGATCGCGGTGAATTGGTCCCCGATGAAGTGACGAACAAGATGGTCAAGGATCGTCTTGGCAAGGATGATGTCCGATCTGGATTCCTACTCGATGGCTTCCCTCGCAATGTCTTCCAAGCAGAGGTCTTGCGTGCGATCCTCGGTGAGAAGCAGAGTCCACTTGATGCTGCGCTCGAACTTTCGGTCGACAATGAAGAGATCATCAAGAGGCTTGCAGGTCGCCGCACCTGTAAGGATTGTCAGAGAGCTTTCCATGTCGACTATGAGCCATCAAAGGTAGAAGGCACGTGCGATGGATGCGGTGGCACTCTCTATCAACGTGAAGATGACAAAGAGGAAGTGATCGCACGTCGTCTTGAGGTCTATAGCGAGCAGACTGCACCGATCATCGATTTCTATCGCCGAGAAGGATTGCTCGTCACCATCCCCGCTATGGGACCAGTCGATGAGATCACAGAGCGTGCAATCACCGCGCTCAACGCGATCCGCTAGAGATCGAGGGTTCGAATCAGATGGCCATCCAATACAAGAGCCTCGAAGAGATCGCTCTGATGCGAAAGGCCGGCAAGTTGGTCGGTGAGACACTGGAAATCATCAAAAAGGCGATCGAACCTGGTGTGACTACAGGAGAGCTCGACAAGATCGCTGAGGAAAACATTCGATCCCATGGCGGCACGCCTTCTTTCAAGGGATATCACGGTTTTCCAGCGACGATCTGCGCTTCCATCAACGAGGAGGTCGTCCACGGTATCCCCGGAGATCGCGTCATCCATGAAGGTGATGTGGTCTCGATCGACTGCGGCGCGATCATCGATGGCTGGCATGGTGATGCCGCCTTCACATATGTGGTTCCGCCCGAAGATAGTGACGATGTGAAGCTCTCTGCAGTCTGCGAAGAATCACTCTGGCGCGGGATTGCAGCGGCGCGCGTTGGTGGCAGATTGACTGATATCAGTCATGAGATCGAGAAGTACATCAACTCTCAAAGTTCTCCTAAGAGTAAGTATGGGATCTTGCGTGAATATGGCGGACATGGGATCGGCACCGAGATGCATATGGAGCCACATGTCCTCAACTACGGTCGTCGAGGCTTTGGCGCAGAGTTGGTCGCTGGGATGACCCTTGCGATCGAACCGATGATCACCCGTGGCACGGAACGGATGCGCGTGATGCCAGATAAATGGACGGTCTCTGCGATGGATGGATCACGAGGCGCACATTGGGAGCACACCTTCGCACTACTTCCTGATGGCAATCTCTTCGTCCTCACCGCGCTCGATGGCGGTAAGTCAGAGTTATCTCGCCTTGGAGTGACGATCTCTTCTCTGCTCGATTAGTTTCTTATCGATGGCTTCAACCCTAGAGGTCGAAACCGATGTACTTCTTCTCCAAGAACTCGTTGATTCCGTCGAAGCCACCCTCACGACCGATTCCACTCTGCTTGACGCCACCGAATGGGGCCGCAGGATCAGAGATCACACCACGGTTGATCGCAACCAGGCCCGATTCGATCTCTTCTGCCGCACGAAGTGATCGCTTCAAGTCAGAGGAGAAGATGTAACTGATCAAACCGAAGTCAGTGTCATTGGCCATGGCGATCGCGGCATCGTCATCGTCGAAGGTGACGATCGGAGCGACGGGGCCGAAGACCTCATGCTTCAAGATCTCGTTCTTGGCATCGACCTCAAGGACTGTAGGGGGATAGAAGGCGCCCTTATCAGTCGTTACCTTTCCTCCGGTCTTCACCTCCGCACCACCAGCAACGGCCATATCGACGAGTTCTGCGATCTTGTTCCGCTCCTTGACCGAGACGAAGGCACCGAGTTGTGCACCTTCGGTGAGCCCCGGCGCCATCTTGATCTTTGACATCGCTTCGGTCAGTTTCGCAGTGAATTCCTTTGCGATCTTCTTTGAGACGAAGATTCGATTCGCTGCAGTGCATGCCGCACCACCGTTTCGCATCTTCGCAACAAGTGTCCCAGCGACCGCAACCTCAAGGTCAGCATCGTCGAAGATGACAACCGGTGCGTTGCCACCTAACTCCATCGAAGTGCGAATAATGCGATCTGCAGATTCCTTGAGTAGGACTCTTCCCACTTCGGTCGACCCGGTGAAGGAGAGATTTCGAACCCTTGGATCATGGAGCATCTTCGAGACCGACTTACCGGTCTCCTTCGGGAAGATCACATTGACGACGCCGTCAGGAACCCCGGCGCGTTGCAAGATATCGACGACTGCCAGCGCAGTCAGTGGCGTCTCCGTTGCCGGTTTCAAGATTGTTGTGCAACCAGCGGCCAGGGCGGGGCCAATCTTTCTCGTCGCCATAGCAGCAGGGAAGTTCCACGGCGTAATGAGGAGCGAGACACCGATGGGTTGATGCG